>DASYAQ010000499.1:0-10283 GCA_036501225.1 Caulobacteraceae bacterium
GCCGCGCCAGTTCCCGCGCCGGCGCCTTCAATTCTATGAGCGCGAAAATCTAGTCCCGCTCCAGCAGCAGCAAGCGCATGTCGACGCCGTCTTCGACGAAGTCGCCGACGTCGCGAAAGCCGACACTGCGGGAGCAGGCCAGGGCGGCGGTGTTGTCGTGGGCATGGGCGATGAAGCAGCGTGTCTCGGCCGGATAGAGCCGGAAGGCGACGCCGCGGACATAGCCGCCCAGCATGGCGCGGCCGTAGCCGCCGCCGACAAAGGCCGGGTCGCCGATGAAGAGGTCGATGCTGAGGCCGCCATCGACCCCGATCTCCGCGGCCCACTCCGGCCAGTCGAGATTGCGGTAGCACTGCAGATAGCCGAACGGCCGCCCGCCAGCGTCAAGCACAAGGTGGCAGCGGGTCGGCGCCTTGCCGCGCACGCGCGGCCCGTACTTGGCCGCCACCTCCGCCAGGGTGGTGGGATCCTTCTGATAGAAGGCGCGCACGTGCGGCTGGGCCAGCCAGTCCGTCATTAGCGGAAAGTCGGCTTCAGCCACCGGGCGGAAGATGACGACATGGAGGGGCCTGGCGGTCATCGAGCGACCATAGCGCGGCGGCGGCGGCAAAGAAAAACCCCCGGTCTCGCGACCGGGGGTTTCCTTGTTCAGCTGACGCTTGGACGACTGGACTAGAAGTCCATGTCGCCCATGCCGCCCATGCCGCCGCCGGGCATGCCGCCGGCGCCGCCGTTCTTCTTCGGCGCTTCGACGATGGCCGCCTGGGTGGTGATCATCAGGCCGGCGACCGAGGCGGCGTCCTGCAGGGCGGTGCGAACCACCTTGGCGGGGTCGATGATGCCGGCCGTGATCAGGTCGACATACTCTTCGGTCTGGGCGTTGAAGCCGAAGGTGGCCGACTTGTTCTCCAGCACCTTGCCGACCACGATCGAGCCTTCGACGCCGGCGTTTTCGGCGATCTGACGGATCGGGGACTGCAGCGCGCGCCGCACGATGGCGATGCCCGCGTTCTGGTCGTCGTTTTCGCCCTTGAAGCCTTCCAGAACCAGGGAGGCCTTGAGCAGGGCGACGCCGCCGCCGGGGACGATGCCTTCCTCGACCGCCGCGCGGGTGGCGTTGAGGGCGTCGTCGACGCGGTCCTTCTTTTCCTTCACCTCGACCTCGGTCGAGCCGCCGACGCGGACCACCGCAACCCCGCCGGCCAGCTTGGCCAGACGTTCCTGCAGCTTTTCCTTGTCGTAGTCGGAGGTGGTGTCCTCGATCTGGGTCTTGATCTGACCGATGCGGCCCTCGATGTCCTTCTTGTCGCCGGAGCCGTCGACAATGGTCGTGTCATCCTTGGTGATGGTGACCTTCTTGGCCTTGCCGAGCATTTCGAGGGTGACGTTCTCGAGCTTGATGCCGAGGTCTTCGCTGATCAGCTGGCCGCCGGTGAGGATGGCGATGTCTTCCAGCATGGCCTTGCGGCGATCGCCGAAGCCGGGCGCCTTGACCGCGGCGACGCGAAGACCGCCGCGCAGCTTGTTGACCACCAGGGTGGCCAGGGCCTCGCCCTCGATGTCTTCCGCCACGATCAGCAGCGGACGCGCCGACTGGACCACGGCTTCCAGGACCGGAAGCAGGGCTTGCAGGGACGACAGCTTCTTTTCGAACAGCAGGATGAGCGGGTCCTCGAGCACGACCTCCATCTTGTCGGCGTTGGTGATGAAGTACGGCGACAGATAGCCGCGGTCGAACTGCATGCCTTCGACCACGTCGAGTTCGGTCTCCAGGCTCTTGGCCTCTTCGACCGTGATCACGCCCTCGTTGCCGACCTTTTCCATCGCCTTGGCGATCATGTCGCCGACGTCCTTGTCGCCATTGGCCGAAATGGAGCCGACCTGGGCGATCTCGGCGTTGGTGGTGACCTTCTTGGACGACTTCTTGATCTCCTCGACCACCTTGGTCACGGCCTTGTCGACGCCGCGCTTCAGGTCCATCGGGTTCATGCCGGCCGCGACCGACTTCAGGCCCTCGGTGACGATGGCGTGGGCCAGGACCGTTGCGGTCGTGGTGCCGTCGCCGGCCTTATCGTTGGTCTTCGAGGCGACTTCGCGGATCAGCTGGGCGCCCAGGTTCTCGAACTTGTCGGACAGCTCGACTTCCTTGGCGACGGTGACGCCGTCCTTGGTCGAGCGGGGCGCGCCGAACGACTTTTCGATAATGACGTTGCGGCCCTTGGGGCCCAGCGTAACGCGAACCGCGTTGGCCAGGATGTTGACGCCGCGCAACATCCGGTCGCGGGCGTCGGTGTCAAAAACGACTTCTTTGGCAGCCATGTTCAGCTCTCTTGAATGGGGGTTAAGGGGGCGGGAAGCGCGGGCGGCGCTACTTCTCGATCACGCCCAGGACGTCGCTTTCCTTCATGATCAGGAGATCGTCGCCGTCGATCTTGACCTCGGTGCCCGACCATTTGCCGAACAGGATGCGGTCGCCCTTCTTGACGTCGAGCGGATGGATCTTGCCGGCTTCGTCGCGGGCGCCGGGGCCCACGGAAACGACTTCGCCTTCCTGCGGTTTTTCCTTGGCGGTATCGGGAATGATGATCCCGCCCTTGGTCTTTTCTTCTTCCTCGACGCGCTTGATCAGTACGCGATCGCCAAGAGGCCGAAACGCCATATTGTCTCTCCCTGGGGAACTAGAACGAGTTGATAGGGTTCGGGCGCGCCGCCGTTAGCAGCCGATGCGCCCGAGTGCTAACGCGCAGCGGACTTATGGAGGTCGCAGCGCGGAGTCAAGGGCGGCGGCGCTTTAAGACCCCTGTCGGGTCAGCGAACCACGCGGCGGCGAAGCGACGAGCGGATGAAGTCGGCGGGAGGGTCGGCCTCGGCCAGGACCGCCTCGCGGACGGCCTTGGGCTCGCCGAACAGATTGCCCTGACCGTAGGCGATGTTGAGTTCGAGCACGTCGACCACCTGCCGCTCGGTCTCGACCTTCTCGGCGATCAGCTCGACGCCGTAACGCCGGGTGAGGTCGGCGAGGTCGGCGGCGTTCAGGTCCTTCAGCGAGCGCAGGGCCAGCCGGCCGTCCAGTTCCAGCAGCTGGCTGAGCAGCACCTCGGCCGAGACCTTGACGAACTTCACGTCGGCCCGCGCCAGGTCGGGGAAGTTCAGGTCGAGGTCGCCGACCTTGTCCAGCGAGAAGCGGAAGCCCAGATCGGCCAGCTTGCCCATGTTGCGCGCCTCGGTCGATCCGCGCCGGTCGAAGGCCGACTGGCCGAGCTCGAAGATCAGCGCGCCGGACAGGTCGCGGTTCTCGGCGAGAAATTCGAGAAACTGCGGGAAGAAGCTCTCATCGGCCAGCGAGCCAAGGGCGACATTGCAGAAGATGCCGACCTTGCGGTCCTTCTCGGCCAGGCGCCGCACGATCTGCACGCAGCGGAACAGCAAGAGGTTGTCGATCGCCGGCATCAGGCCTTCCGGCTCGGCGACGCTCAGATATTCCGCCGGCATCATCACCCGCCCGGAGGCGTCGCGCAGGCGCGAAAAGCTTTCGTAGAAGACCGTGCGCCGTTGCGGCAGGCTGACCACCGGCTGCAGATAGAGATCGACGCGGTTGTCGGAGAGCGCCTCGCGCACGGTCTCCAGCAACGCCGTATGCTGATGGTGATGGCGCGCATAGGCCGGCGGCAACTGCGGGGTCTGGGCCAGCCGGGCGTCGAGGCTGTCGCCCATGCGCTGGACCAGGTCCTCGAGCACGCGAACCTCGGTGGTCAGCTCCTCCGAACGGCGGTCGGCTTCCTCCTGCACGCTCTCGGCCAAGCCGGCCAGGCGCTCGTGCATGATGTCGATCTGGTCGGCGAGGATCTGGTTGGCCTCGCGAAGGCTGCGCAGCTCGCGGCCGAGGCCGGCGCGCTCGATCCCCCGGCCGACCAGGCCGTGCAGGGCAAAGGCCAGCCCCAGCACGCCCGCAAGGGCCGCGATACCCGCGCCCGCGCCGCCGCCGCCCCGCCAAACCAGGAGCGCCACCGTCAGGGCCAGGCAGAGATAGGCGCTGGATAGGAGCGCCTCGGTGACCTTGCGCATCGTCCCGCCGTTTCGAATCAAGCGGGATTATCGTCTGGAAGCCCTGGCGAAGTCGAAGGAAATGCGTGGGCGCTTGGCCGCAGTACCAATTATTGGTATAGGCTGGGCATGGAGATTCACAAATGAACAAGAATACCTCATTCAGCCTCGGTGATCATTTCGCGGACTTTGTCGAGCAGCAGGTCGCCCGCGGACGCTATGGCTCGGTGAGCGAGGTCGTCCGCGCGGGATTGCGGCTGCTCGAGGATCAGGAAGCTCAACTCTCCGCCCTCCGCGCGGCCCTGGTCGAGGGCGAGGCCAGCGGCGCCTCCATCCCGTTTGATTTTGAGGCCTTTGTCGCACGGAAACGGAATCCCAGTCGCGCGGTCACGTGACCCGATACGTCCTATCACCCCGCGCTCTGGCTGATCTCGATGAGATCTGGGACTACTCGGCGGCGCACTGGGGTGACGACCAAGCCGAAGCCTGCGCGCGTCAGATTCAAGCGGCCATTGAGTTAGTCGCCAAGGCTCCGAGCCGCGGCCGGCCATGCGACGATATCCGGCCCGGCTATTCCAAGTTCACCGTCGGATCGCACGTCCTGTTCTATCGGCTGACCGACGAAGGTATCGACGTAGTTCGCATCCTTCACCGGCGAATGGACTTCGACCGACATCTCTGAGGCGGAGGTCGGCCCGTCAGGCGGGGTGGAACAGCGCGCTGACCGACTCGCCGTTGTGGATGCGGCGGATGGCTTCGGCGAAGGCCGGGGCGATGGAGAGCACGGTCAGTTTCGGCACGCGTTTTTCCATCGCGATCGGCACCGTGTCGGTGGAAACGATCGCCTCGATGTCCGGCCGCGCCTGCAGCCTGTCCAGCGCGCCCGCGGCGAAAAGCCCATGCGTGCAGGCGACCCGCACGCGGCCGACGTTGCGCGGCGCCAGGTGGTCGAGCAGCTCGATAATGCTGGTGCCCCGCGCGATCTCGTCGTCGAGCACGATGATGTCGCGGCCCTCGACGTCGCCGATGATGGCGCTGATCACGACGCGGTCGTCGCTGATCCGCTGCTTGGCCGCCAGCGCGACGCCGGTCCCGAGCATGCGGGCAAGGGCCGCCGCCTCCTTGGCGTTGCCGAGGTCGGGCGAGACCACGACCGTGTTGGACAGATCGTCGCCGAGGAAATGCCCGGCCAGCAGCGACAGCGCGTGCAGGTGATCGACGGGCACGCTGAAGAAGCCATGCACCTGCGGTGCATGCAGGGTCATGGCCAGGACGCGGTCGGCGCCGGCCGTGGCCATTAGATCTGCGACCAGGCGGCCGCCGATGGAGATGCGCGGCCGGTCCTTCTTGTCTGAGCGGCCATAGGCGTAGAAGGGCATGACCACCGTGCGGCGAGCGGCGCTGGCCCCGCGCGCGGCGTCCAGCATCAGCAAGAGTTCGACCAGGTTCTCCTGCACCGGCGCGCACAGCGGCTGGACGATGAAGACGTCGCGCTCGCGGCAGTTTTCCAGCAGCTGCACTTCCAGGCAGTCGCTGGCGAAGCGTTCGAGCCGGGAGGGATAGAGCGGAACCTGAAGCTGGGCGCAGATTTCCGCCGCCAGTTCGGGGTGGGCGCTGCCGCTGAAGATGGCGATATCGCCCATGGCGTCCTCCGCTTCAGGCAGGGCGCTTATGGCCAAGGCGCCTGAGTCGATCAAGCCGTTGGCGTCAGCGCGTCGGGGTCGGGGTCTCGCCGCGATAGTCGTAGAAGCCGCGCCCGGCCTTGCGCCCGAGCCAGCCCGCTTCGACGTATTTCACCAGCAGCGGACAGGGGCGGTATTTCGAATCCGCCAGGCCCTCGTAGAGCACGTTCATGATCGACAGCACGGTGTCGAGGCCGATGAAGTCGCCCAGTTCCAGCGGGCCCATCGGGTGGTTGGCGCCCAGGTGCATGGCCGTGTCGATGGCCTCCACCGTGCCGACGCCTTCATAGAGGGTATAGATCGCCTCGTTGATCATCGGCACCAGGACGCGGTTGACGATGAAGGCGGGGAAGTCCTCGGCGTTGGCGGTGGTCTTGCCGAGCGACTTGGCGAAATTGACCGCCGTTTCGTAGGTCTGAACGTCGGTGGCGATGCCGCGGATGATCTCGACCAGCTTCATCAGCGGGACCGGGTTCATGAAGTGCAACCCGATGAAGCGCTCCGGCCGGTCGGTCGCCGACGCCAGCCGGGTGATGGAGATGGACGAGGTGTTGGAGGCGAGCAGGGTGTCGGGCCCCACGTGCGGGGCGAGCGCGCCGAAGATCGATTTCTTCACCACCTCGTCTTCGGTGGCGGCCTCGATCACCAGGTCGACCGCGCCGATCCTGGCCAGGCTCTCCTGCGGCTTGATGCGGCCGAGCGCGGCCTTCATCTCGGCTTCGTCGATCAGCCCGCGCGCGACCTGACGCGACAGATTGTGCTCGATCAGGCCGAGGCCGGCGTCGATCCGCGCGCGACTGACATCGTTCAGCTCGATCTGGTAACCGGCCAATGCGCAGACGTGGGCGATGCCCGTGCCCATCTGGCCCGCGCCGATTACGCCGACCGTCTTGATATCCGCCATTGGCCCTCGCCTGACCCCAAGCGTTGAAACGTCCCCGCGCGGCGCCCCTTCTAGCATGCCGAAGCCCGACGCCAAGACTTTTGCTGCAACGCAGCGAACCTTGGCCCGGGGGGCGCGCCCAGGCCGGATTAATTCTCTGTCATGTAACGCATGGTACCTTGTGTTAACAGCTACCTTGCGTCAGATATGTGGCCTGGACGGTGAGGACGGATGCCCGAGAGCGTCGACATTCAGCTGAAGAAGGGGGCGCTCGATCTGTGCGTGCTCGCCCTGCTCTCGCGCGCGGACGGCTATGCCTATGAGATCGCCAGCCGTCTGGCCGTGGCCATCGGCATGGGCGAAGGCACCATCTATCCGCTGATGCGCCGGATGCAGAGCGACGGGCTGGTCGAGACCTATCTGGTCGAATCGTCGTCCGGCCCGTCGCGCAAATACTACCGCCTGACCGCGAAGGGCCGGGAGAGTTTCGCGGCGCAACGGGACGCCTGGCGCGCCTTCGCCACCGCCGTCGAGGACATTCTGGGAGAGCCGCAATGACGCGCGAGGCCTTCATGGCGCGGCTATGGGACGGCCTGAAGGGGCTGCCGCCACAGACCGCCGCCGAGATCGTCGCCGACTATCAGGCCCACTTCAGCGAGGGCGAGGCGGCCGGCCGCAGCGACGCCGATATCGCCGCGGCGCTCGGCGATCCGGACCGGCTGGCCCTCGAACTGCGCGCCGAAGCCGGCCTGAAGCGCTGGGAGGCCGAGCGCAACCCGTCCGCGGCGGCGGCGGCGGTGTTCGCGGTGCTGGGGCTGGGCGCGATCGATCTTCTGATCCTGTTGCCCATCCTGATCGGCGTCGTCTCCACCCTGTTCGGCCTGTTCATCGCGGCGATCGCGGCTTTCGTCGCCGGCTGCTTCGTCTTCGCCGCCGGGCCGCTGGCGCATCCGCCGGGCGGAACCGCCACCGCCTTGCTTGCCGGCGTCGGCATGATGGCCGGCTCAGTCTCTGGCGCGGCGATCATCGGGCTGATCTCCATCGGCCTGACCAACGCGCTGGTCTGGTACGGCCGCCTGCATTTCCGGCTGCTCAAGCCGGCCATCGACCCGCAGCCACCCATGACATCGGAGCCCGTCCGGCCATGACCCGCGTCCTTGCCTTGATCGCCGGCGTCGGCCTCGTGGTCGCGATCGCCTGTTTCGCCGGCGTGGCGAGCCTGGGCGGCCCGGAGCTGTTCAGCGACAATTGGAACCACAGCTGGCGCGTTCACGACGGGACGATTTCCGTCGGCCACAACGACTTCCCGTCGCCCAACGGCGGTGGGCCTTCGGAGACGCGCGAGATCGCCTGGAGCGGCGAGGACGGGCTCGATCTCGAGATCCCGGCCGACGTCCAGTTCACCCAGGCGCCAGGCCCGGGCAAGCTGGTCATCACCGGTCCGAAGGGCACGGTCGATGCGCTGCAGGTCTCCGGCTCGAGGCTCGACTTCAGCGACGAGCCCTCGAACGCTCAACGCGTGAGCGTCGTGATGACCGCGCCCAATGTCCACCGCTTCGCCCTGGATGGCGAGGGCTCGATCACCATCGCCGGCTTCCACCAGGATGAACTCGACCTCGACCTGAGCGGCGACGGAAAGCTGGCCGCCGCGGGCCGCGCCCACCACGTCAGGCTCGACATCTCGGGCGACGGCCAGGCCGATCTGGCCCAGCTCGCCAGCGACAGCGCCCAGGTGAACATCGAGGGCTCCGGCCGCACCACCATCGCCCCGGCGCATAGCGCCGACTTGACCATTTCGGGCGACGGCGAGGTCGACCTGACCACCCATCCCGCCGATCTGCACTCCGACGTGTCCGGCTCGGGTCGGATCGTCCAGGGCGCCGCGGCGGCTACTTCCCGGCCGCGGTGAGCGCCGCCATCAGGTCGGGCACGGCGGTCTTGTAGTCCGAGACCAAGCCGTAGTCGGCGACCTGAAAGATCGGCGCGTCCGGGTCCTTGTTGATCGCCACGATCACCTTGGAATCCTTCATGCCGGCCAGGTGCTGGATGGCCCCGGAAATGCCGATGGCGATATAGAGCTGCGGCGCCACCACCTTGCCGGTCTGGCCGACCTGGTAGTCGTTCGGGGCATAGCCGGCATCGACGGCGGCGCGGCTGGCGCCGACGGCGGCGCCCAGCTTGTCGGCCAGCGGCTCGATCACCCGCTGGAACTCCTCGGCCGAGCCCATGGCGCGGCCGCCGGAGACGACGATCTTGGCCCCGGCCAGTTCCGGCCGGCTCGATTTGACGATCTCGTCGGAGACGAAGCGGGCCTTGGTCCCCTCGTCGCCGGCGCCGATCTTCTCGATCGCGGCGCCGCCGCCCTCGCCCGCCGCCTTGAACGCGGTCGGCCGCACGGTGATCACCTTCTTGGCGTCGGACGACTGGATGGTCTCCAGCGCGTTGCCGGCATAGATCGGCCGCACGAAGGTGTCGGGGCTGACCACCTCGATGATCTCGGAGATCGGCGCGACGTCGAGCTTGGCCGCCACCCGCGGCGCGAAGTTCTTGCCGGCCGAGGTCGCCGGGATCAACACGGCGTCATAGTTGGGCATCAGCTCCAGGACGGTTGCGGCCATGGCCTCGGCCATCTGCTTGCCCAGCGGGTCGCTTTCGGCCACCAGCACCTTGCGCACGCCTTCGATCCTGGCGGCCTCGGCGGCGACGGCGTCGACCCCCTTGCCGGCGACCAGCACGTCGACATCGTTCGACAGCGCCTTGGCGGCGGTGACGGTCTTGTGGGTGTTGTCCTTCAACGACGCATTGTCGTGGTCGGCGACGACGAGAACGGCCATCAGAGCACCCCCGCTTCGGTGGTGAGCTTGGCCACCAGGGCGGCGGCGTCCTCGACCTTCACCCCGGCGACGCGCTTGGGCGGTTCAGTCACTTTCAGCACCTTCAGATGCCCGGTCAGGTCGACCCCGTAGTCGGCGACCGCCTTGACGGCGAGCTCCTTCTTCTTGGCCTTCATGATGTTGGGCAGGGAGGCGTAGCGCGGCTCGTTCAGGCGCAGATCGGCGGTGACCACCGCCGGCAGGTCGAGCTCCAGCGTCTGCAGGCCGCCGTCGACCTCGCGGGTCACCTTCACCTTAGCCCCTTCGACCTCGACCTTGGAGGCGAAGGTCGCCTGCGGCCAGTCGAGCAGCGCCGCCAGCATCTGGCCGACGGCGTTGTTGTCGCCGTCGATGGCCTGCTTGCCCATCAGCACCAGGTCCGGCTTTTCCTCCTCGACCACCGCCTTGAGCAGCTTGGCGACTTCCAACGGTTCGACGTCGGTGTCGCTCTGAATCAGGATGCCGCGGTCGGCGCCGATGGCCAGCGCGGTGCGGATGGTCTCCTGCGCCTGGATCGGGCCGATGGAGACGGCCACGACCTCGGTCGCGATCCCTTTCTCCTTCAGCCGCACGGCTTCCTCGACCGCGATTTCGCAGAACGGGTTCATGGACATCTTGACGTTGGCCAGGTCGACGCCGGTCTGATCGGGCTTCACCCGCGCCTTGACGTTGTAATCGATCACCCGTTTGACCGGGACTAACACCTTCATCGGTTTTCAGCGCCTTTTAGCCAGCGTTTGAGATCAGTCGCGATCGCGCAACCCCGACCGGCGTCACAGTTGCGAAAGGGCCGGCAAACTG
>DASYAQ010000500.1:0-6939 GCA_036501225.1 Caulobacteraceae bacterium
TCCTCGACCGTGGCGACGGCCTGGCGGCCGGCGCGCCTCAGGCTCAGCCGCACCTGCGGGTCCGGCGCGGTGGAAAGGGTGGAAAATGAGCGCGCATTGTCGATCAGGTTGCGGAATACCTGGCTCAGCGGCACCTCGCGCACCCGGATCATGATCGGCGCGCCCTCGGGCGGGGTGAAACGCACCGGCGGCTCGCCGGGCTTGGCCGCCTGGGCGTAGAGTTCGGCGAGTTCGGCCAGCAGCTTGGCGAAGTCCAGCGGCCGCGGCGCCTCCCTGGAGAGCTCCGCGTCCAACCTGGACGCGTTGGATATGTCGGTGATCAGCCGGTCGAGCCGGCCGACGTCCTGTTTCAGGATATTGGTCAGGCGCAGGCGCGCCTGGACATCCGAGATCAGGTCCAGGGTCTCGACCGCCGAGCGGATGGAGGTGAGCGGGTTGCGGATCTCGTGGGCGACGTCGGCGGCGAAGCCCTCGATGGCGTCCATCCGCTCCGACAGGGCCGTGGTCATGGTCTCCAGCGACCGGGTGAGGTCGCCCAGCTCGTCGTCCCGCTTGGCGATGTCGGGCAGCGAGATGGCCCGCGCCCGCTGCGCGGTGACCCGGTCGGCGGCGCGCGCCAGCCGTAACACCGGTTGGGCGACCAGCCGGCTGAGCAGGTAGGACGACAGCAGCGAGACCATTATGGCGATCAGGATGAAGGGCAGCAGCGCGCGGCGCTGGTTGGCGACGATCTGGTCGACGTCGCCGGATTCCAGGGTCAGCACGCCGAGCACCGCCTGCACGTTCTGGATCGGGATGGAGACCGAGACCACCCGGCCGCCATTCTCGACCGGCCGCAGGCGCGCGACGGTCTGGCCCTTCATCGCATCCTGAATCTCGGCGTCGAGCGCCGCGCGGGCATCGTCGGCCGTCTTCTGCTGGCCGCCTGAGCTGAGCAGGTTCCAGTGCAGGCGGAACTGGCCCGGCTTGGCGATCGGCGGCAGCGGCCGCTGTTCGATCCGGTCGTTCAGCACGTAGGAATCGGCGATCAGCTGGCCCTGATCGTCGAACACCCGCGCCCGCTCCCGCTGCGAGCCCTGGAAGAACAACAGCTGCAGCGTCTCGCGCGCGCGCTCGGCGTCCAGCGCCGGTTCCGGGTCGCCCGAGGCTGCGGCCTGCACGATCACATTGGCGATGAAGCGGCCCTCGCGGGTCAGGCTGTCGATCTCGGCGGTGATCAGGCCGCGGCGCAGCTCGTTCAGCACCAGAGCGCCGCCGATCAATATGGCCAGGCCAAGCAGGTTCAGCGCGATGATCAGCCGGCCGAGCCGGGATCCCGGCAGCCGCCAGCGTCGCTCGGGCCTCTCGCCCGCCGGCTCAGGTTTCGCGATAGCGGTAGCCGACGCCATAGAGGGTTTCGATCGCATCGAATTCCGGGTCGACCTGGCGGAACTTGCGCCGCATGCGTTTGATGTGGCTGTCGATGGTGCGGTCGTCGACATAGACCTGATCGTCATAGGCCGCGTCCATCAGGTTATCGCGGCTTTTGACGAAGCCGGGACGCTGGGCCAGCGATTGCAGCAGCAGGAACTCGGTCACGGTCAGCTTCACCGCTCGACCGTCCCAGAGGCAGTCGTGGCGGGCTGAATCCAGGGTCAGCCGGCCGCGCTTGATCGACTTGCCGCCGGCCGCCGCGGTCCCCGGCTCGCCATCGGCGCCGTCGGCGCGGCGCAGCACCGCCTTGACCCGCTCGATCAGCAGCCGCTGGCTGAAGGGCTTGTGGATGTAGTCGTCGGCGCCGAGGTTGAAGCCGAGGATCTCGTCGATCTCCTCGTCCTTCGAGGTGAGGATGATCACCGGCAGCTCCGAGGTCTGCCGCAACCGCCGCAAGACCTCCATGCCGTCCATGCGCGGCATCTTCACGTCGAGGATGGCGAGGTCCGGCGGATCGCTCTCCAGCGCCGCCAGGCCCGTGGCGCCGTCATAATAGCCCTTAACCTTATGGCCGAGGCTTTCGAGGGCCAGGGAGACGGACGTAACGATGTTCTCGTCGTCGTCCACCAGGGTGATCTTCGCCATCGATGTATCCTGAGCCGGATTTTCGGCCGGAAACTAGGGGTTGCGACCAATAGGAGCAATGACGGCTGGCCAAACTGTGGCGCTTATTCGTCTCAACCGCGTCTTAAGTCCTCACGGTCAATGGTAACGCGATGGATCGCGACCAGGTTCACTTTGAAGTCTTTGCGCGCCGGCAGCACGGCTCCTCGTGGTCGCTGCAACTGGCCACCGAGGATCGCGCGCGCGCGATCGAGTCCGCCGATGAACTGCTGGCCGAGCACCGCGCCATCTCGGTCCGGGTGACCAAGGAGACGCTCGACGAAGAGACCCGCGAGTTCAAGACCGTCACCATCCTGACCAAGGGCGAGCCCGACCGGGGCAAGGTGAAGAAGCCGCGTGAGGGCCTCGAACCGCTCTGCGTCAGCCCGCACGACCTCTATACCCTGCACGCCCGCGATCGGATCGGGCGGCTGCTGGAAGGCTGGCTGGCGCGCAACCGGGCGACGCCGTTCGAACTCCTGCATCGGCCCGACCTGATCGAAAAGCTGGAGGCGACCGGGCTGGAGCTGCAGCACGCCATCCAGAAGGTCGCCATCCCGGAGGCGCAGGCGCGCGGCAAGACCGTGCACCACGTCATCCGCGACTTCCAGAAACTGGTGCAGGCCACCATCGACCGGGTGATGCGCGACGAGCGCAAGGGCCGCTTTCCCGACTTCGAAACCGAGAACTTCGCGGCCGCCGCCGAGCGGCTGGTTGGCCATCCCAATCAGCAATACCTGCTGGGCGGCGGCATCGCCCGGGCGATGAGCACCGGCGCCAGCTGGAGCGGCAAGGTCAACCGGCTGCTCGACCTGGCCGACCAGGCGCCGCGGGAGCCCGCCGCCCGCGCGCTCGCCTTCCACATGCTCGAGACGCCGCTGACCGAGATCCTCGGCGCGCGGGCCGGGATCATGGAACTGCTCGGCGTCCATCTCGACCTGGGCGGCGCCCTGGCGGCGATGACGCGGCTGGCGGCGGCCGACGCGGTCGACGCCCTGATCTCCATCGAACCCGCGGTCGCCAAGGTCATGCCGCAGCTGCAAGGACCGGCCGCACGCCTGGCCAACTGGCTGGACGGCCCCTATTTCGAGAATGTGCGCACGGCCATCGCCCACCGCGTGCTGAAGGAGCTGACCGGCCCCAAACGCCTGCGGCCCAACGACGCCGAGGGCGAGATCGTCATGCTGCGCGCGCTGGCCATGGCGCTGACCACCGCGGTGGGGCGCATCCTGACCTACGAGGAGGTGCAGGAGGCCTTCATCAACCGCTCCCGCACCCTGGTTCGCGCCGATTTCGTCGAGGCCTTCCTCGGCCATGACCGCAGCCCGCTTGGCGAGGTCGAGGCGCTGCTCTGGCTGTCGGAAAACGTCACCGGCGGGGCCAACAAGCGTCAGGCCAGCCGCTGGGTGCAGGCCAATGTCAGCGCGCTGCGCTTCGAGACCGATCTGCGCGCCGGACCGGACTCGGCGGCGACCAAGCTGGCGGCCCTGGCCGAGCTGCAACGCTCGGTCTTCCGTTGCGGCTTTGTGGTCGAGGAGGCTAATCCGATCGCGGTCAAGATCGGCGAGGTCGGCGGCCAGATCGAGGCCGACGCCCGGCTGGCCCAGGCCTTGTCGCGCGCCGCGGCGCCGGTGGTGAACCGGCTGACCCTGCTGTTGCGCCTCGCCGCCGGTGAGACCGCCCCGCGCGGCCCCGCCGCCGACCGCGCCAAGGCCGAAGCCATCCGTCTGATGCGCGCGCCGGAAATCCGCGCCGAGATCGCCAGGACCCCCGAGGCCGTCGACCGCGTGCGGGCGCTCATGCAGACGGCGGGTATGGCCGCCTAGGGCCGCGCCGCCCGATTGCGCCCACGGGCGCGCTCGGCTATCCCCGCCGGGACATGAAGCGGCGGTGGAATCTCATCAAATGCAAGGACTGGTGACGGTCTTCGGAGGCTCGGGCTTCATTGGCGCGCAGACCGTGCGGGCCCTGGCCAAGCGCGGCTATCGGGTGCGCGCGGCGATGCGGCGGCCGGGGCGCGGCTACCGGTTGCGCATGCTGGGCGATGTCGGCCAGATCGAGGTGGCGCAGGCCAATGTGCGCAACCCGGCCTCGGTGGCGCGCGCCCTTGAGGGGGCTCAAGGCTGCGTCAACCTGGTCGGCGTGCTGAGCGAACAGGGCCGGCAGCGGTTTCAGAGCGTCCACGCCATGGGCGCCCACACGATCGCCGAGGCCGCGGCCAAGGCCGGCGTCGCCCACCTGGTTCATATCTCGGCCCTGGGCGCCGCGCCGCATGCGCTGTCGAAATATGCCCGCAGCAAGGCCGAGGGCGAGGCGGCGGTGCGCGAATCCCTGCCGCGGGCCGTGATCCTGCGGCCGTCCATCGTGTTCGGGCCCGAGGACGACTTTTTCAACCGCTTCGGGCGCATGGCCGTCGTCTCGCCGGTGCTGCCGCTGATCGGCGGCGGCCATACGCAGTTCCAGCCGGTGTTCGTCGGCGACGTGGCGGCGGCCATCGCCAGTTGCGTCGCCGACCCGGCGAGCGTCGGCCAGACCTTCGAGCTCGGCGGGCCCGGCGTCTACAGTTTCAAAGCGCTGATGAAGCTGATCCTGGAGGTGATCGAGCGCCGGCCGCTGCTGCTGCCGATCCCGTTCTCCGCAGCCAGCCTGATCGGCATGGCGGGCGATCTGCAGGCGATGCTGATGGCGCCGATCCTGACCACCGACCAGGTCGCGGCTCTGCGTACGGACAATGTGGTCAGCCCGGGCGCGGCGGGACTGACGGCGCTCGGCGTCACGCCGACGACGCTGGAAGCCATCCTGCCCACCTATCTCGGCCGCTACCGCAAGGGCGGCCAGTACGCGGACCTGGTCGAGGCCATCCCGCAGGTTCCTTAATGGCCTAGCATCAGCCAGGCGAGCGAGCCTACGCCGGCGACCGCGCAATAGATGGCGAAGGGATCGAAGGCCCCGGCTTCGCGGACGCGGAACCAGCGCATGATCAGGGCGGTGGAGATGAAGGCGACCACGCCGGCGACCACGCCGGCCAGTATGGCGACGCCGGAAAAGACGCCGCCGCCGTGGTGCAGCAGCTTGGGCGCCTCCAGCACGCCGGCGCCCAGGATGACCGGGGTCGCGGTCCAGAACGAAAACCGCGCCGCGTCCTCGTGGTCCAGCCCGACCAGATAGCCGCCGGCCATGGTGGCGCCCGAGCGCGACAGGCCGGGGATCAACGCCAGGCACTGGCAAAACCCGATGATCAAGGCGTTCAGCCAGCCCAGCCGGTCGAGGCCGCGGTGCTCGCCCTGGCCCTTCAGCCGCTCGGCGGCGAACAGCATGATCCCGTTGACGATCAGGAAGGCCGCGGCCAGCTTCGGCGCGCCGAACCCGCGCTTCAGCATGTGTTCGAAAACAAAGCCGATGACCACGGCCGGTATGGTGGCGACCACAACCTGCAGGAAGATACGGCGCTCCGCGGTCGCCTTGGGGCCGCGCCTGACCAGGATGGCCAGGGCGAAGTCCCACCAGTCGCGCCAGAAATAGGCGATCAGGGCCAGCGCCGTGCCCAGGTGCATGACCACGAGAAAGGGCAGGAAACCCGGGGCGTTCTCGTCGACATTCCAGTGCAGAATGGCCGGGATCAGCACCGCATGGCCGAGGCTGGATATGGGAAAAAGCTCGGTGATCCCCTGCACGATGGCCAGGACGATCGCCTGAATGACGGTCATGTGCGCGCCGCTCCCTAAGCTACAGGCCGTAATTGGACCAATTCGCGCGCCTCGTCAGCGGCTAACGCGCCGGCTGCGGGCCGACATAGCGCGCCCGCGGGCGGATCAGTCGCCCGGTGGTCGACTGCTCCAGCGCATGCGCCTGCCATCCGGCCAGCCGGGCGATGGCGAAGAGCAGGAAGGCCGCGCCTCTCGGCAGGCTGAGCGAGGCGGAGAGCGCGGTCAGCGGGAAGTCCACATTGGCCCGCTCGCCGGTCAGGGTCTCGGCCGCGTTCAGCACCGCCGCGAAGGCCGGCGGCGGGGCAAAGGCCGCCAGCAGCGCCGCAGCGCGCGGGTCGCCGGCCGGATAGAGCTGATGGCCGAAGCCGGGAATGGGCAGGCCCTGGGCCAGGCGCGCGCGCACGGCGGCTTCCGCCCCGACGCGGCCGGCCTCGCCGATGAAGCTCTCCACCCGTGCGGTCATGCCGCCATGCAGGGGCCCGGACAGGGCCGAGAGGCCGGCCAGGGCCGCGGCCGCCAGCGAGGCGCCGGTCGAGGCCGCCACCCGGGCGGCGAAGGTTGAGGCGTTGAGCTCGTGGTCGGCGAGCAGGACCAGCGCGCGGCGGATCAGCTCAGCCCCGTGCGGTCCCGCATTCCAGGCCTCGGCCAGGCGGACATGGATCGGCCCATCGACGATCCGGCCGGCCACGGCGTCGGCGGCGGCGTCGAGCAGGGCCGCCGCCTCGGCCGCCAGCGCCAGCGGCGCGCGGCCCCGCGCCGGCGGGTCGGCGGCGGCGTGCGCGGCGAGCACGGCGAACAGCCTGGCCCGTGCGTCGCCGAAGGTCACCGCGGGTTCGGTCGGCCGCTCCTTCATCCGCACGCCGTCGCCGCCGCGCAGCAGCCGCGCCACCCGCTCCAGGCTCTCGCTCTCCGCCAACAGCACCGCGTCGCGGCCGCGATAATAGAGCCGGCCCTCGAAGACGGTGGTGATGGACGAGGCCAGCACCGGCTCGCCCCAGGCGATGGCGTCCTCGGCCACGGCCGCCGCCTTGCGGCCGCGCGCCTTGCGGCCTTCCAGCCGGGCGACGTCGGCGGCGCGATAGAGGCTGCGGCGCGGATCCTCGGCGTCGGGCTTGGCCTCCAGCCGCCCGCGGCTGGCATAGGCATAGAGGGTCTG
>DASYAQ010000501.1:0-5059 GCA_036501225.1 Caulobacteraceae bacterium
TCGTCGATCAGATGCTGCTGATCGGGGGTCGGCATGCCGGCTTCAGGGCTTCTTCGGCGCGGCGATCACGACCCACGGCGTCTGGGTGAGCCAGCGTTTGGCCTCGGCCTGCACCTCGGCCAGGGTGATGCCGGAATAGTCGGCCTGCCAGCTGTTGGCGGCGTCGATCAGGTCGGGGTGGGCCCAGGAGCCGTCGAGCACGTTGATCCACCAGACGACGTTGATGTCGCGGGTCTGGCCGCCGCTCAGCAGCGGTTGGCGCACGCGCTCCAGCGCCTCGGCGGTGACGCCCCCGGCGGCGTATTTGGCGACGATCTTGCGCGTCTGGTCGATCACCGTCTGGGCGTCGCCCGGCGCGGTGGTCAGCTGGACGGCAAGCTGGCCCTGGTCGCCGCCGCGCGTCAGGCTGACCCGAACCGACGGACTGTAGGTCTTGCCGAGCTGGCGGCGCACGGTCTGGATCAGCTCATCCTGCAGGATGTCGCCGAGCAGTTCGATGCTGCGCTGCTCACGCAGGCGGCTGGGCTCCCAGACGAACAGCGGCCACGAGAGCAGGACCGAGGCCTTGTCGGCCGGGCCGTCATGGGTCACGTGGATCGGCGGCGGGGCGGTGGCCGCGAAGCGCACGTGCGGGGCGTCGGGCAGGGCGGTGTCGCGGCGCTCGCGTGGCGGAATGGCGCCCAGGGTCTTGGCCAGGGCGGCGGTGACCGTCGCCTCGTCGATATCGCCGACGACGGTGACCTCCAGCGCGTCGGTCTTCAGGGCCGGGCCGAGCAGCCGGGCGAAATCGGCGGACTTCATCCTGGAGGCCTCGGCCCGGCTTGGAACCGTATTCGGGTTCGGCCTGGGCAAAGCGTCCTGCAGGGCCTGGCCGGCGACGGCGTCCGGGTCGACCTTGAGCTGGCGGAAGGCGTAGCTGGTCACCGTCGGCAGCTGGGCGTCGATCTCGGGCCGGAAGCCTGGATCGGTCAGGTAGGCGGTCATCAGCTGAAGCTGGGTGTCCAGGTCGCTGACCCGCGTCTGCCCGTCCATGACGAAGCTGTCGCGGCCGAAGCCGAGATTGAGGCCGCAGGCGTGGGTCTGGCAAAGCTCGACCGTGTCCTGGAAGTCGTTCTTGCCCAGCCCGCCGGAGCGCAGCAGCAGCGCGCCGACGCTGGCCGTAAAGCTCTTCGAGGCGGGGATCTCCTCCTGGCCGGCGCCGAAGCGGATGCGGATGAAGACCTTGTCCTGGATGTTGTCGATCGACTTGAAATTCACCCGCACGCCGTTGGCGAACTCGATGCGGCTGGCGCCGATGTCGGTAAGGCTCTGGTGGTGCGCCACCACCCCCGGCGGACCGAAATCGGTATAGGCCCAGGCACGATTGGTCTGTTCGACCGGGGCCGAGGGTTTGGCGGCGGCCTCGGCCTCCAGCCAGACCTTGCGCACCGCGTCCGGTGGGACCGCCTGGCCCGAGACCAGCACGATCAGCGGCCCGTTCGATTGCGACCAGACCCGGTGGAATTCGGCGAAGACCCGCTCGGGCGTCACCCGGCTGAGCGCGGTCGAGACGACCCGGTAGTCCTCCTCGACCGAATCGATGGTCCCGTCGTGGATGAAGTTGTCCAGCATCAGGTCGGCGCGGGCTTTCTGGGCCATCTTGTCGCCGCCGGCGAGGCTGGCCTCGAGATTGGCGTGCAAGGCGGCCCGGACCGTCTCCATCTCGCCGGGCGAGATCCCATAGAGCGCCATGCGCCGGGTTTCCGCCGCCGCGGCCCTCACCGCCGAGCGCCAGTCCTGGTTTCGCACCCCCAGCGAAATGCAGGACAGGGCGGCGCGGTCGAAGATCTCGTCGCGTCCGACCTCGGCGGCGACAAAGGGCGGATTGGCGGTCTCGGAAAGCCGGGTCAGGCGCTCGTGCAGGACCTGGCTCCAGATGTTGTTTTCCAGGTCGCGCATATGGAAGGCGACGCCCTCGACCTGCGGCGGGTCCTTCTCCATGGCGCGACAGACCTGCAGCTGGCTGGCGACGTTCGGGTCGGTCTGTGTCGCGACGTCCAGGCCCCGGCTCGCATTGACGTCGCCGAGGTCGGGCCTGGCCGGCGTGGGCGTCGCATCGCGCCAGGAGCCGAAGGTCTTCTCGATCCGGGCGATCATGGTCTCGATCGGCTCGTCGCTGACCACGATCAGTACGGTGTCCTCGGGCCGGTACCATTTTTCCCAGAAGGCGCGGATCGAGGCGGCGTTGGCGGAATTGATGGTCGCCAGCGTCCCGATCGGCAGGCGGTGCGGGCCGAGCAGTTCCGGCAGCATGAACAGACCGGTCTGCTTGGCCAGCGCCGTCGCCGGATTGAGGCTCTCGCGATATTCCGAAAGGATGGTGCCCCGTTCGCGATCGACCTCGGTCGGCGCGATGGTCAGGCCGTCGGCGACGTCGCGCAGCCAGCTGAAGGCCAGGTCGATCTTGGCGCCGGTGGAGGAGGGCAGGACGAGGCTGAAGGTGGTGCCGGAAAACCCGGTCTGGGCGTTCTGGTCGCGGCCGAGCCCGACCCCGATATCCTCGAACCGCGGCAGGACCGTGCCGGCGGGAAAGGATTTCGAGCCCGAAAAGGCCATGTGTTCGAGGAAGTGGGCGGTGCCCTGCTCGGCGTCGGTCTCGTCCATGCTGCCGGCGGCGACATAGAAGTCGATCGCCGTCTCCGGCGGTCCGGCGGTCTGGCTGACCGCGTAGCGCATGCCGTTGGGCAGCTTGCCCAGATAGACGTGCGGGTCCGGCTGGACCAGGTCCTGCGGCGGCTCGGCGGTGACGCCGGGCCCGGCAACGCGATCGCGCGGCGTCATCGATGGCGTGGCCTGGGCGGCAAGCGCGATCGCCGCGGCGACCGCCAGGATCGCGACCGAAATGACCCGTTTCATCCGCACTCCGGATTGGTTGCGCGCCCGCCGCCGAACGCTCTCTAGGCGGCTAGCCCGGGGCGCTCAAGGGAAAGCCTGCGCGCCGACTGTCGCGGCGCCGGCCAGGGGCCTATGATCGCGGCCAACTTTCGAACGATCGAACAGGGAGATGACCATGGAAATGCGCAAGCTGGGCCGTTCCGGCCTCGAAATCGCGCCGCTCGTCCTCGGCGGCAACGTGTTCGGCTGGACGGCCGACGAGCCTGCCTCCTTCGCCGTCCTGGACGCCTTTGTCGGGGCCGGCTTCAATTGTATCGATTCGGCGGATGTCTATTCCCGCTGGGTTCCCGGCCACACGGGCGGCGAATCCGAGACGGTGATCGGGGCCTGGATGAAGGCCCGCGGCAACCGCGACAAGGTGATCATCGCCACCAAGTTCGGCGCGCCGATGGCCGACGACAAGAAGGGCCTGGGCCGCGCCTATATGGTGCAGGCGGTAGAGGCCTCGCTGCGGCGGCTGCAGACCGACTATATCGACCTCTACCAGTCGCATTTCGACGATCCCGAGACGGCGCAGGACGAGGTGGCGGAAGGCTTCGCCGCGCTGGTCAAACAGGGCAAGGCGCGCGTTGTCGGCGCCTCCAACTTCACCGCCGAGCGGCTGGAATCGGCGCTCGCCGCCGCAGCCGCCGCTGGCGTGCCGCGCTATGAGAGCCTGCAGCCGCAGTACAACCTGTCCGACCGCGACAAGTTCGAGGGCGCGCTTCAGGACCTGTGCGTCAAGGAAGACATCGGCGTGATCCCCTATTACGGCCTGGCCAGCGGCTTTCTGACCGGCAAGTACCGTTCGGAAGCCGACCTCGGCAAGAGCCCGCGCGGCCGCGGCGTGAAGCGCTATCTGGACGATCGCGGGATGCGCATCCTGAACGCGCTGGACGAGGTTTCGGCCGCGGTCGGCGGCACGCCGGCCCAGGTCGCCCTGGCCTGGCTACTGGCCCAGCCCGGCCTCACCGCGCCGATCGCCAGCGCCACCAGCGTCGAGCAGATGGACGAACTGGTCGGCGCGGCCCAGCTACGGCTCGAGGTCGAGCAACTGAAGGCATTGAACGCGGCCAGCGCGTACGAGGTGGTGGCGGCCTGAAACGAGCCGCTCCCTCCTCGATCGGGAAGGTTTTGGTGCGGGTGTGGCCGCGGAGATCGGGTAAGGGGGCATGCGCCTCACGAAGGTTGCGCTTCACCGCCGCCCAGTGAACACCGCCGACCCAGCCCTTCCAATCGAGGGCGAAGGTTCTGTCAGGCGATCTGGCGGCCGTTCATGGCGGCGAGTTTCAGGCGCGGGAAGGCGGCGCCGGCCGAGCCGGCGGCGGTGATGTTGCGGATCACCAGGGTCTCGATGGGCTGGCCGATCAGGGCCGCGGCCGGCGTGGTTGGCTGATAGAGGCCGATCAGCCGGTCGATATCGCCATTCAGCCCGGTCAGCGGCGCGAGCGTGATCTCCAGGCCCAGCGTCTGGCCGGCGCGGGTGCGGCCCTCGGCGGCGATGACCAGCGGCTCGGGCTGGCGGCAGACGGCGTCCAGAGCCAGCTGCAGCGAGGCGCGGTAGGCGGCCGCCCAGAGTTTGAGCGGATCGGTCGCGCCCAGATGACCGCCATGCAGGTCGTCGACCAGGCCGCCGACCAGCCGGAAGCCGTATTGGCCCGGCCGCAGGCGGCCCAGCATGAAGATCTGCGGCAGCAGGGACGCGAAATCGGCCGGGTTGATCCGCGCCCGCGCCGGGGCCGGGTCTAAACCTTTTCGTTCACGCCAATAGTCTATCAATAGTTCCGTATTTGAATGGAACATCGAAAGCCCGCCTCCAACGGTCGCTTTTCACCGCATGGGGCTTGCAAGGAAGATTTGGACCAGGCTGCGAACGTCTCAAAACGGGACGGCGGGTGATTGGGGCGGCGCCCTTCTTGCTTGCGCCTAAACGGACTTGAAGAACGGAGACCGCCATGAAGGCGAATATCAATTCCATCCTGGCCATGATCGCCGGGGGTATCGTCTTGGCGCTGGGGGCAGCGGTCGCGACGTCGGCGATCGCCGGGGGGTGCAACTGCCCGCCGCCCTGCTGCTCGCCGCCGGTCCCGCCGACGCCGCCCAGCTTCCCCTGCTGCCAGCCGCCGATAAACAATGTCATCATCCC
>DASYAQ010000502.1:0-12601 GCA_036501225.1 Caulobacteraceae bacterium
GCCAACGGGAAAACGCCCAAGGTCGTGATCGTCGCGGTCATGCGTAAGCTCATCGAGGCCGCCAACCTCGTCCTCTCAAGAGGACAGCCCTGGCTCAAACAGCTCGCAGCCTGAACATGGTTGCTCATCCGTCGGCTTCGCAGCCACCTTCTCCCGCGAGGGGAGAAGGGTCGCGTTGGCTGACTGCCGCCGCGCAAGCTTAGGCGCCGGGTCAGCGCGGCGCGGCTTCGTCGTAGAAGTGGGCCAGGTCGGCCTTCATCGACTTCAGCGCTTCCGGGTTCAGGTAAACCATGTGTCCGGACGGATAGTAGCTGAAGCGCACATTGCCGCGCAGGGCCGGGTCCAGCTGCATGTGGCCGAGGTCGTATTCGGTGCCGAAGAAGGGCGTCGCCAGGTCATAGATGCCGTTCAGCGAATAGAGCAGCAGGTGCGGGTTCTCGCGCATCGCCTCGGAGAGGTCGAGCGCCACGTCGGCCTGATTCTCGTCGAGTCCGCCGGCGCCGCCGAGGCCCGCGCCCTTGTGGTCGAAGTCCCATTTGATCCCGGCGGAATAGTAGGTCGGCCGGTAGGAAAGGTCGGTCTGGTAGTCCAGGTCGCGGGCCAGATAGTCGTGGAAGGCGGCCACGAAGGCGCCGGTGATGCCGGTGTCGGAGGGATCGAACTCCGGCGACTCGCCGGCGGCGTCGACGTCGGAACCGGTGAAGCGGTCGTCGTAGCGGCCCAAGGTCAGCCGCTGGTCGCGCAACAGCTCCTTGCGGAAACGGCCCGGTGCAATGCGCAGGTCGCTGGCCAGGATGTAGTCGGGCGACAGGCCGATATAGCCGGCGAGCTTCTGCGCCACGTCGCGCCGCTCGGCGTCGCTCAGGTCCTGGCCCTTGGCCAGCGCCATGGCGTAGGGACCGCGCGCCCAGTCGCGCACCTCCTTCAGGAAGGCCGGGAGGTCGGCCGGCTCATTCGCCAGCCGGTGGTGATAGGCGGCCGCGGCGGCATAGCTCGGCAGATAGTTGACCATCTCCTGGTCGAAGCCCGGCTGGCGGCGGCCATAGTTGAGGATGGAGGAGAGCAGGATCACCCCGTTCAGCTGCACCCCGTCCTGCTGCAGCCGATAGGACAGGCCGGCCGAGCGGGTGGTGCCGTAGCTTTCGCCGAAGATGAACTTGGGCGCGTTCCAGCGGCCGTTGGCGGTCAGGTAGCGCTCGATGCCGCGGGCGAAGACGTCGATGTCGGGGTCGGTGCCCCAGAAGGCCTTCAGCTTGGTGTCGCCCACTGGCCGCGAAAACCCGGCGCCGATGGCGTCGAGGAAGACCAGGTCGGACTTGTCGAGCAGGCTGTCGTCATTGTTGGCGATGTCATAGGGGGCGTTATGGGTCGGTCGCGGGCTGTCGGTGCGCACCCGCACCGGCCCCAGCGATCCCATGTGCAGCCAGAGCGTCGAGGAGCCTGGCCCGCCGTTGTAGAGGAAGGTCACCGGCCGGTGCGGATCGCCGGTGGTGTAGGCGACATAGAACATCGAGGCGGTCGGTTTGCCTTCGTCGTCGCGGATGGTCAGCGTCCCGGCGGTGGCCGTGTAAGCGATCGGCCGCCCGCCGATGGTCGCCGTGTGACGGGTGACGCGGCGGATCTCGGCGATCGGGGCGGTGGCGATGTCGGCGTCGGAGAGCTTGCGGCAGCGGGCCCGGTCGGCGCGCGGATCGGCCTTGGCCTTGGCGGCGTCGTCGCCGCCGGCGTCGGATCCGGCGCCTGGCTTGGGGTCGCAGTCGGCGTCGCTGTGGCCGCCGCTTTCGCCCACCGATGCATGATCGCCCTCGTGGCGGCCAGGCTCGTCCGGGGCGAGGCCGAGCGGTCGGTCGGCATGGGACTGCATGCTGGCGTCGGGGCCGGTATCGCGCGTCTGCGCCCAAAGACCGACCGGCGCGCAGAGCAACGTCGCCGCGACGGCGATAAAAACGGTCCGACTCATCTTCACTTCCCCGACAAACTGATCAGCGTCGGCACATATAGCACTGGCCTTGGACCCATGGTGAAGTGCGGCGGCGGATCGAGAGCCCTCAGATGCACACAATGACGCCGGCCTTGGCCGATCAGTTCGCCGCCCTCGCGCTCGGCCATGTGGGGCGGGAATATCCGAACAAGCTGGACCAGGTGCTGACGGGCGAGGGCGACCTGCAATCGCCGCGCGCCCTGCATCCGATCTTCTATGGCAGCTTCGACTGGCACTCGTCCGTGCACAGCCATTGGCTGCTGGCCAGGATCCTGCGCCGTTTCGCGGCGATCGAGACGGCCGGCGCGGTCCGCGCCTGGCTGGACGACGCCTTCACCGAGGCCAAGGCCGCCGCCGAACTGGCCTATCTGGCGCGGCCGGGCGGCGGCGGATTCGAGCGGCCCTACGGTTGGGCCTGGATGCTGATGCTGCAGGCCGAGCTGGAAACCCACCTCAGCGATGACGGCCGGCGCTGGGCGGCGGCGCTCAGGCCCCTGGCGCGGGCCTTCGAGGCGCGCTTCCTGGGCTGGCTGCCCAAGGCGACCTATCCGGTCCGCACGGGGATGCATGGCAGTTCGGCCTTCGCGCTCATCCTGGCGCACCGCTACGCGCCGCGGTCGGCCAATCCCGCCTTCGCGGACGCGCTGAAGACGGCGGCGCGGCGCTGGTTCGCCGGCGACGCCGCCAGTCCGGCCTGGGAGCCCAGCGGCGCCGACTTCCTGTCGCCCACCCTGGTCGAGGCGGAATGCATGCGCCTGACCCTGGCGCCGGCCGAATTCACCGAGTGGTTCTCAGCCTTTCTGCCCGACCTCGACCGCGGCGAACCGGCCAGCCTGTTCGTCCCGGCCAGCGTCAGCGACCGCGGCGACGGCCAGATCGCTCATCTGGACGGGCTCAATCTCAGCCGCGCCTGGTGTTGGGGCCATCTTGCCGCCGCGGCGCCGCCGACCGCGCGGCCGCTGATCCAGGAAACGGCTGAACGCCATCTCGCCGCCGCCCTGCCGCACCTGGCGGCCGACTATATGGGCGAACACTGGCTGGCCAGCTTCGCCCTGCTGGCGTTGGATGACGCGCCGCATTAGCGGGCTCGTCCGGCGCCAGTCGTCCCTGAGCAGCGCCTCAAAGTCCTGACCGCCGTAATAGATGCCGACCACCGAGACCTGGGAGGGCTGAACGACGAAGGCAATCGTCACGCGCCGGCGAAATCCGATCGTCCGGAGTCCGTGAAAATATCGTCACGCATCGTTCCAAGGTTGGGGAAATCGCGCAGTTCTTCTAGCTGGGCGAGAATGGCGTCGGTGAACCGCAGCGCGATAGCCGGTGATGCCTCTTCTGCGATGTAGTCGTAGATCTCGTCCAGTTGTCTTCGCGCCTCGGGCGAAAGGACGATCGTACTGGTCACTTTGACTGCGTCTTGGCCAATCTCGCGGTGTGACGCTCGGCTAGCGCCGTCCGGGCCTGGTCGATAGAACTGCCTCGAGACGGATCTGCCTTCAAAGCCTGGAAGGCCGGAACAACCTCGTTACGCAACCAGTGATCAACCGCTCTGTTGCGCTCCTGTAGCGCGCGGAGGCCCTCACGGATGACTTCGCTTTCGCTGGCGTACTCGCCGGACGCGACCTTGGCGCGCACTTCAGCGGCCATCTGGTTGGGCAGGGTTACGCTAAACTGTTGGGTCGACCGCATTCTGAACTCCCTCAATGGATAGGATTAAATCCTATCGGCGAGCTTTTCAAGACGGGCGTGCAACGCGCATGGCGCGATCGGTCTTTACCGGCACCAGCCAGAAGAGGGCGATGACGTAGGCCAGGAGCGCCATGTAGATCGCCGCGAAGACCCAGAGGGGGATCGGCCAATAGACCAGGCGGTTGACCACGCGCACGATCAGGGGCGGCTGGGCCGTGCTCGCCCCGGTCAGGGCGTCCTGGATGACGGTCAGGAAGCAGGCGCGTCCGGCCACCGCCTGCACGGCCACGACGGCCATCGAGGCCAGGTGCAGCCAGCGCCACCAGGCCACGCGCACGAACCGCCAGCCGAGCCAGCCGCCAAGGGGAATGGCGAAAAGGCCGAACAGGTTGAAACTGATTACCGCCAGGTGCGCGATCAGCACCGCGTCGGCCGCCAGCGGGTGGCTCTGCGGCGTCATCCGCCGCCTCAGCCCTCGTAGCGGGCGACCAGTTCCGCCGCCAGGGCCGCCTCGCCGATCGAGCGGCTGCCGGCGATGCGCACCTCGACGACGCGGCCGTCCGCGCCGCGCACCAGGCGCGCCGGTTCGCCATAGTTGGCGAACGCGCCGGCCTGGCTGATGACAGCCTGGTCGGGGCCGGTCACGGTCAGTTCGCCGGCCCTGAGCACCGGGTTTGCCAGGCCGGGCGAGGCCAGGATCACCTTCTTGCCGATCGGCAACAGGTCGCCCGGCCCCCACACACTCCACCAGCGGCCGGTCCAGTCCGCCAGCTCCGGACCGGGCGCGCCGTCTTCGGAAAAGCGCTTGAGGATGGCCAGGGCGCCGTCCAGCCAGACGTGCGACATCCCGTCAACGGCGTTGGTCAGGCAGGATATGGCGAGGTCCTGGGTGGGAATCACCGCCGTCCGCGTCACATAACCCTGGAAGCCGCCGCTGTGCCCGAAGGCGTCCCAGCTTTCGAAGCTGCCGCTGATCGTGCCGAGGCCGTAGGTCTGCGCCAGCGGCGCCCAGAGGTCCTTCCACTGCGGCCGGCTCATCTCGCGGCGGCTGGCGACCGAGAGCACGCTGGTCTGGGCGTTCGGCGACAGCTGGCCGAAGAAGCCGGCCAGGTCGGCCGCGGTGCTGACGAAGCCGGTCGCCGGGGCCAGGGCATGGGTCGACTGATCGCCGGGAAAGACCAGCCGCCGGCCCAGCAAGGCCTTGCCGCCATGGCCGCGCGCCAGCCTGGCGCCGGCGGGCAGGGGGACGTCCGGCGTGGTCTCTTTCAGCCCCGCCGCCTCGACGACCTCGCGCTGCACCCAGACGCCATAGGGCTCGCCGGTAATGGCCTCGATCACCAGCCCGGCCAGGCCGAAGCCGTGGTTGGAGTATTTCAGCCGCGTATTGGCCTCGATCGTCGGCGCGACGGCCAGTTCCGCCCGCAAAGACGCCTCGTTCAGGAAGGCCGCCCGGTCGACCCAGTAGCCGCAGTCAGGCCCGTCGCGGACGATGCCGGCGGTGTGCGACAGCAGCTGCGCCACCGTGGCGGTGGCGATGTCGGGGTGCAGGCCGGTGACATATTGGCCGGCGGGGTCGTCCAGCTTCACCCGCCCCTGTTCGCGCAGCTTCAGGATCGCGGTGGTGGTGAAGGACTTGGAGTGGGAGGCGACCCGGAATCGGTGGCGCGGCGTCAGCGCCTCGCCGGCGACCAGGTCGGCGTGACCGAAGGCGGCCTCCAGCACGACCTGGCCCTTGTAGCCGATGGCGATAGCGCAGCCGGGCTGTTCGGTGGCCCGCATCTGATAGCCGAGCCACTCGGGGATATAGGCGAGCGCGGGCGCGAGCCAGGCGGGCAGGTCGGTGACGGCGGCCACTATGCGGCGGCCTGGGCCTTGGCCGCCGCGTCCAGTCGACGCTTGGCCTCGTTGTATTGATCGGAAGGCAGGGGTCCTTTCTTGGCGGCCGCGACATTGTCGGCGAGGTGCCGCGGATTGGCCGTGCCCACGATGGTCGTGGTCATGTCGGGATGGCTGATGGTGAACCGCAGCATGAACTCCATGCGCGACATGCCGTCGAGCACGTCGTCCAGACCGGCCTCGTCCCACAGGTCGCGGCGTTTGGCGTAGGTCTGGCGGAACTGTTCGGGCAGCCGCTCCATCAGCTCCGGCCCGGCGACGGGCGTGCCGCGCGCCACGCCGCCGCGAATGATCGTACCCGAGCCGGCCTTGGCGGCGTCATGGATGGGCGCCTCATGCTCGCGCTCGAGGGCGGAATATGGGATCTGGAAGGCGTCGAAGACGCCCATGGCGATATGGTCGGTCAGGTTCGGCAGGGTTCCGGACATGCCGATGAAGCGGATCTTGCCCTCGGCCTGCAACGCGACCAGTTCGGCGACGGAATCTTCCTTCTCCAGCTCGGCGCGGCTTGGGCTGATGTGAAACTGCACAAGGTCGATGTGGTCGGTCTTCATCCGCCGCAGGCTTTGCTCCACCCCGGCGCGGACATTGGCGCGGGTGAAGACGTGCGGCGGCCGCTCGCCGAGGGGCGGATTGATCGGGCAGCCGCACTTGCTGGACAGGAAGAATTCCGATCGGCGGCTGGAGATGAACTCGCCGATGAGGTCCTCGGAGGCGCCATAGTCTGGCGAGGTGTCGATGAGGTTGATGCCGGCATCGAGCACGCCGTTGAGGATTGTCCTGGCGTCGTCCGGCGAGACGTCGCGGCCGCCTCGTCCGGGGATCCGACCCCGCAATTCCATGGCCCCATAGGCGAGCTTGGTGACGGTTGCGCCGGTGCGGCCGAGCACCGAGGTGGGCAGATCGCTCATGGTCGAGCTCCTAGATTGGCAAGGACTGAAGACGCCCGATCATGCACCCGCACGCGCGCCCTGGCGAGCAAGGCGCTGCATCGATCCACCTGGAGCGGCCGGTCGGCCGCCGCATCGACGCCGATCATCGCCGCGATCGCCGCCCGGCGGGACCCTGTTGCGGCGACAGGCGTTCATTGGAGACGGTTCTGCTCCAAGTGGGGCCGCGTAAGGCCGGCCGGCAGGCTGAAAGGCGGTCGGGCGCCGATCCCGGCAAGGCGGCCCCGGAGCGTAGCCAGGGAGAGCCTCATGCTGAACATGCTCGACGCCCGCGACCGTATGGTCGACCGCCAGCTGGAGCGCCGCGGAGTCAGGGACACCGACGTGCTGAGGGCCATGCGCGACGTTCCGCGCGAGGCGTTCGTACCGGAGGGCCTGGAGGAATTCGCCTACGAGGATTCGCCGCTGCCGATCGCGGCCGGCCAGACCATTTCGCAACCCTATATGGTCGCCCTGATGATCGAGGCCGCCGCGATCAAGCCCGGCGACCGCGTCCTGGATATCGGCGCGGGCTCCGGCTACGCGGCGGCCGTGATGAGCCGCATCGCCGAGCAGATCTACGCAATCGAACGGCATGACGAACTTACCCGGGCCGCCCGCGCGCGCCTGGCCAGGCTCGGTTACGGCAATATCGAGCTGCGCACCGGCGACGGAACCCGCGGTTGGGTCGAGGCCGCGCCCTTCGACGCCATTCTGGTCGCCGCCGGCGGTCCGGCGATCCCCCAGGCCCTGAAGGAGCAACTCGACATCGGCGGTCGCCTGGTCATGCCCGTCGGCGAGGCCCGTCGCGAGCAGCGGCTGATCAAGGTCACCCGGATCGATGCAAGCCATTTTGAGGAAGAGGATCTGGGCGGCGCCGTGTTCGTGCCGCTGATCGGCGAGCATGGCTGGACCGACGAGGCGCCGACGCGCCGGCCGCTGGAGGCGCGCGCCTTCGCCCCGCCCCGCCCCGAGCCCACCACCTCGTCGCTGATCGCCGCGGCGGCCGAGCCCCTGCCTGATTTCGACGATCCCGACTTCAGCGCGCCGTTCGACCGTTTCGCGGCAGCCAGGCTGGTCTTGCTCGGAGAGGCCAGCCACGGCACTTCGGAGTTCTATCGCGCCCGGGCGGCGATCACGCGGCGGCTTATCGAACGCCACGGGTTCACGATCGTGGCGGTCGAGGCGGACTGGCCGGACGCGGCCAGTCTCGACCGTTTTGTCCGTCGCCGGCCGAATCCGGCCGATGCCGAGGCGCCGTTCCAGCGCTTCCCGACCTGGATGTGGCGCAACACCGACGTCGAGACCTTCATTCAGTGGCTGCGAACCTGGAATGACGGCCAGTCGGAGGACGGCAAGACCGGCTTCTACGGCCTGGACCTCTATAACCTCTCGGCGTCGATCCAGGCGGTGCTCGGCTATCTCGACAAGGCCGATCCTCGGGCCGCCGCCGCGGCGCGTGAGCGCTATGGATGCCTGACCCCGTGGGCCAAGGAGCCGCAGGCCTATGGCCGCATGGCGCTGACCAAGGGCTACGCCGAGTGCGAAGCCGGCGTGGTCAGGACCCTGACCGATCTGCTCGATCGACGCCTGGTCTATTCGGGCCGGGATGATGACGACTTCCTCGACGCCTCGGCCAATGCCCGGCTGGTGAAGAACGCCGAGGCCTATTACCGGGCCATGTACTACGGCGCCGCCGAGAGTTGGAATCGGCGTGACACGCACATGTTCGAGACCCTGTGCGCCATCCTCGACGCCAAGGGCCGAGCGGCCAAGGCCGTGGTGTGGGCCCACAACTCCCATATCGGCGACGCCTCGAAGACCGAAATGGGGCTGGCGCGCGACGAACTGAACATCGGCCAGCTCTGCCGCGAACGTTTCGGCGGGGCCGCCGCCCTGATCGGCTTCGGAACCCACGCGGGCACGGTGGCCTGCGCCGACAACTGGGACGAACCGATGCAGGTCAAGCCGGTCAACGCGTCGCGTCCGGACAGCTACGAGCGCCTGGCGCACGACAGCCAGCTCGGCCGCTTCCTGCTGGATCTGCGCGAGGGCGCCAATGAGCCGGCGCGTCGCCGCCTGCTGGACTCGAGGCTCGAACGCTTCATCGGCGTGATCTATCGGCCCGAAACGGAGCGCTGGAGCCACTACTCGGCCTGTTCGCTGCCCGGGCAGTTCGACGCCTATGTCTGGTTCGACGAGACGACGGCGGTAACCGCTTTGCCGACGCCCCGCCGCCGCGGCGAAGACGACACCTATCCGTTCGGTCTGTAGCGGTCGGCCCGCAACCGGTGCTTCGGGGCCGCCGTCGCGGCGATGCAATCGGCATGGCCTAATCAAGCGTCGCCGCGACGAACGTGCTAGTAACGACGCCTGAGTGGGGGCAGGCCATGGGTCATGATGTCTTCCTGAGCTACAGCTCGCTGGACAAGCTGGCGGCCGACGCGGTCTGCCACGGACTGGAGGCCAAGGGCATCCGCTGCTGGATCGCCCCGCGCGACCAGGTCGCCGGCCAGCCCTATGGCGAGCAGATCACCGCCGCCATCCAGTCGGCCCAGGTCATGGTGCTGATCTTTTCGGACAATGTGAACAAGTCCCACGCCGTGCATAACGAGGTCGATCTCGCGGCGGCGGCCAATGTCACCATCGTGCCGTTCCGCCTGGCCAGCGTCGATTTCAACCCGGAACTCCAGTTCTACCTCGGGCGCGTGCACTGGCTGGACGCCTTCCCGCATCCGGTCGACGACTATATCGACGATCTCGCCGCGACAGTGCAGCGCAACCTGACCCGTCGCGCGCCGATAGCCAATCCGCCTCTCGCGCCAGCGGCGCCTGCCGCACCCGAGGTCGCGGCAGCCGAGGCTCAGCCGATCGTGGCGGCTCAACCGCCGGCCGGTCCGCCACCCCGGCCGGCCGGGGCCCAGCCGCTGATGTTCGGCCTGGCAGGCGCGGGGCTGCTGGTCGTCCTGGTCATAGCGGGGGTGCTCTATTTGCATCCGCGAGGACCGCAGCCGGCGTCGTCGTCCGCGAGCGCCGCGCTGGCGGACTCCACGACGCCCGCGGCCAATCCCGACCTGGTGCGCTATTTTGAAACCGTGACGGTCCCCAGAGGGCCTCCGGCCGATCTCGACGGCGCCACCGTCATCACCACCGCCCAACTCCAGCAACGGCTGAAGGATCCCGGCCAGGGCCTGAACGCCCTGGTCCTGGTCGACGCCCGCGGCTGCATCGACAAGCCGACCATCCCCGGCGCGGTCTGCCTGTCGTCCAACACGATCAACGATCTGACGGCGCGCTATCCCAACAAGCAGCAACCCATCGCCTTCTTCTGTCGCGATGGCCGCTGCGGCCTGGCCTATTCCATGGCCGCCGGCGCCCTGGCCGCGGGTTATGGCAACGTCATCTGGTACCGCGGCGGCATCAATGCCTGGATGGCCGCCGGCCTGCCGACCAGCCAACTCGGCGCCGGGCCGGCGAACGGCGGCTAGTGTGCTGGATTTGAAGTTCGCCAGCCTATGGGTCGAACTCTGTGCGAACTTCAAATCCAATAAGCACACTAGCAAAATCAAACACTTCTAGTGTGGCTCTTGATTCAGAAATTCGCTCAGAACTCGCCATGGGGCGGTGGCGAATTTCTGAATCGCCACACTAGCCGTCTGGTCTCGCGGCGATTGAGTACGGCGTTTTTTGCGCGTGGACGTGTCAATTGGTCGCGGCTAAGCTTGCGGCCAGGGTCGCGGTCATGTTGCGAACGGACGGCCCACATCGGGAGAAACATCATGAAAATGCGTGCAAAAGCAGCGCTCGTGGCGGGCGCCTTGGTGATGGCGACCGGCGCCGGCTACGGCATCGGCTTCGCGCAGGGCGGCCAGCCGCACATGCAAAACGCGCTTGGCGACCTGCAGGCGGCCAGGGGCGAACTGAACGCGGCCTTGCGCGACAAGGGCGGTCACCGCACCGCCGCGGTGAACCTGGTCAATCAGGCGATCGTTCAGGTCCAGGCGGGCCTCGCTGTCGGCGCCGGGTATTAGTTCGCCGGCTCGGCGGGACCTTCGGGTTTCGCCGAGCCGGGCGTTTGAGCGGCTTGCGTCAGCCGCCCGCGATCACTTGGCGGCGTGCTCGGGCTTGCCCTTGCGCTTGGTGTGGGCGAACTCTTCGAGCTGCTTTGCGCTCATCGACTTTTCCATCGATTTGGACGCGCCCTTGAGCTTGCTCTTGGGTGTTTCGCCGCGCTTGGCGGAAAGGGCGGCGCCGGCGGCCTTTTGCTGGGCGGCGGATTTGGCGGGCATGGCTGTCTCCATCCTTGATCGCCTATCAACGCCAGAGGCGGCGCTTGGTTCGCGCCCGATGCGGCGCCGGGACGTCGCCAGCCAAAATTGCGCCTTACACCTCGGTGCGTATGTGCAGCGGGCGAGCGCGGCGGCTACAGTCGAGCAGGGCGCGGGGAAAGAGCCACAATGCGGACCATCGCGGTCATCGCCCTCAAGGGCGGCTCGGGAAAGACCACCGTGGCCAGCCACATCGCGCTGGCGGCGCATCTGCGCGGCTTGAAAACGGTGGTGGCGGACACCGATCCGCAGCGCTCGGCCACCGAGGTGTTGCGCGCCCGCGAGGTTTCCGGCCCAACCTCGGTCGGCGCGATCGGCTCCAGCCTGTTCGCCGCCCAGATCGCCGCGGTCGGGTCGGGCATGGACACCATGGTGATCGACACCGCCGCCGGGGCGGTCGAGGACGTCGCCCAGGCCATCGTGGTGGCGGACTATTCGCTGCTGGTGGTTCGCCCGACCCTGATGGACATCGCCGCGGCGGTGCGCACGGTCGACATCATCCGGCGCCTGCGCAAACCGGCCATGATCGTGGTCAACCAGGCCCCGACGGCGCGCGACGGCGTCGAACCGCCGTCGGTGAAGCGGGCGCTGCGCGCGCTCGAGGTGATGCGCCTGCCGGTCGTGCCCACCCTGTTGCGCGCGCGGGCCATCTACCAGTCGGCGCTGGAGACCGGCAAATCCGTCGAGGAGTGCTACGACGTCAACGCCGCGCGCGAGATCGCCGCCCTGTGGGCCTTCATCGAGCGCTTCACCTTCGGCAAGCGCGACGGCCCGCCGGAAGAGGCGGTCGAGGACGAGGATCTGAAATTCGCCCCCTGATCGGGCGGCGGCCGGCGCTGGAACCCCGCGGTCGGCTATGGCAGTTTAAAGCCATGTCGTCAGCCAAGATGCCCCCGCCAGCCGCGATCGCCGAGGCCGCCAGACATCCGGGCGGCTGGCTCTATGAGATCGGCGGCGGGCTGGACGCCGACGCCGCCGCGCCGCCGGAAGCAGTGGTCGGCGCGTGGAAGGTCTCCGACGAGGGCAAGATCGTCGGCGCCTTCATCCCCAACCCCGATCACGATCCCATCCGTTGGCCGGCAAGGCCCGCGAATTAGGCCGGAGGCCTGTTCCGGCCGAATAACGGTCTGTTCATCCTTAACGGCGAAGCCTTGGCATTCGCACCAGGGTTGACTCGCGTCATGGCGATCGGGACCGCTTGCTCAATAGGGCGTTCGGCAAGCCCACGACCACAGATGAGGCTGGTGGGGGGCATGCTGATTTCGCTCCTGCTGCTGTGCGCGACCGGTTGGGCCACGCCGGCGCTGGCCATACCGGCGTTCGCCCAACAGACCGGTCAACCGTGCTCTCAATGCCACGTTGGCGCCTTCGGCCCGCAGCTCAAACCCTATGGCCGGGACTTCAAGCTGTTCGGCTACGCCAGCGGCGACGGCAAGAACGATCTACCGCCGATCGCGATCGTGGCCTTGACCTCGCTCACCCATACCCAGGCGCCCCAGGCGTCGCCGCCGGCGCCGCACTTCGCAGCCAACGACAATCTGGCCCTCGACCAGCTCAACTTCCTGTATGGCGGCCGGACCCTGGGCGGGGCGGGCGCCTTTGCCGAGCTGACCTATGATGGCGTCCGGCGCAGCTTCACCATCGACAATCTCGACACCAAGCGGGCCTTCTATCTCGACGTCGGCGATCGCCACGTCGTGGTCGGCCTGGATCTGAACAATCGGCCAACGGTGCAGGACCTGTGGAATTCCACCCCCACCTGGGGCTTCCCGTACAACGCC
>DASYAQ010000503.1:0-1662 GCA_036501225.1 Caulobacteraceae bacterium
ACCGAATACGGCGGCGGCGGGCTCGACGCGGCCGAGGCGCGGGTGCTTGAGCGCGAAATCTCGCGCGGCGGCTATCGCACGCCGCTGGCCTCCTTCGGCATCTGGATGCTGGGTCCGGTGCTGCTGGAATACGCCAACGAGGCGCAGAAGAAGGAATATCTGCCCAGGATCGTCGGCGGCGAAATCCGCTGGTGCCAAGGCTATTCCGAACCGGGCGCCGGCTCCGATCTCGCGTCCTTGCAGACCCGCTGCGAGGACAAGGGCGACCATTGGCTGATCAACGGCCAGAAGATCTGGACCTCTTACGCCAACAAGGCCGACTGGTGCTTCTGCCTGGTGCGCACCGACACCAGCAAGAAGCACGACGGCATCAGCTTCGTGCTCATCGACATGACCACGCCGGGCGTCGAGACCCGGCCGATCAAGCTGATCTCGGGCGACAGTCCGTTCTGCGAGACCTTCTTCACCGACGTGAAAATCCCCAAGCAGAACATGGTCGGCCCGCTGAACGGCGGCTGGTCGATCGCCAAGCGGCTCTTGCAGTACGAGCGGCAGAACATCTCCGGCGGTTTCGGCGGCGGCGGCGGGGCCGGCGGTTCGGCCGGCGACCTCGGCGAGATCGCCAAGCGCTATGTCGGGGTCGATGCGACCGGCGCCGTCGACGATCCGGACCTGCGCTCGCGCATTACCCGCAACAAGATGGACTTCCAGGCCTTCGGACTGACCATCGCGCGGGTGGCGGCGGAATCCCGGGTCAGCAATGGCCCCAGCGCCGCCACCTCGATCATCAAATACGCCGCCGCCGCCTTCGCCCAGGAACGCTCGGAGCTGATGGTCGAGGCCATGGGCCATCAGGGCCTGGGCTGGGAGGGCGAAGGCTTTTCGCCGGGCGAGGTCACAGCCGCGCACGGCTGGCTGCGCTCGAAGGGCAATTCGATCGAGGGCGGCACCTCGGAGGTCAACGTCAACGTGGTCGCCAAGCGCGTGCTAGGCTTGCCCGATCCGAAATAGCGCTATTAGTGGCGGGATTAGAGCCCGTCCGACCGACATTTTTCGTAGGGAGATTGATCATGGCCGATTTCGGCAGCGAGGTTGAAGCCTTCCGCGGCGAAGCGCGCAACTGGCTTGAGGAGAATTATCCGCAGTCGCTGCGCCGCGATTCCGACGCGACCCAGGAAGCCATCATGATGGGCGGCCTGAAGCCCACCGGCGATCTGAAGCTCTGGAAGGACCGCATGGCGGCCAAGGGCTGGGGCGCCCCGACCTGGCCGAAACAGTATGGCGGCGGCGGCCTCTCGCCGCAGGAAGCCCGCATCCTGCAGGAGGAGATGAACCGCATCGGCGCGACCAATCCCATGGCGGGCATGGGCACCAGCATGTTCGGCCCGACCCTGCTCGAATACGGCACCGAGGAGCAGAAGCAGCGGCACATCCCGCCGATCGTGATGGGCGAGCTGCGCTGGTGCCAGGGCTATTCCGAGCCCGGCGCCGGCTCCGACCTGGCCTCCCTGACCACCAAGGCCGAGGACAAGGGCGATCACTGGGAGATCAACGGCCAGAAGATCTGGACCTCCGGCGCCCAATACGCCGACTGGTGCTTCTGTCTCGTGCGCACCGATCCCTCGAAGAAGCACGAGGGCATCAGCTTTGTGCTGATCGACA
>DASYAQ010000504.1:0-5138 GCA_036501225.1 Caulobacteraceae bacterium
CTCTCGCGGGAGAGGCCGAGTCGATTGAACTCGGCGCCGAAGGCGCAACCGCCCCGGAAACGCTCAGGCAAAAGGACCGCGGGAGCCGATAGAACGCTGGAAAGGGGCCCCGAAGATGGGCCCGCCGACGGAGCAAGGGTAAGCGGGAGCCGCCACCCGGAATCTCTCAGGCCAAAGGACAGCGGGGGCGTGACCAAGGGCGGGACTTCCCGCCGTGCACGCCTGCCGGAGTCCGATTTTGTCTCAGCCGCTCAAGCGCACTCCGTTGTACGAGGCCCACGTCGCGGCCGGCGCGCGGCTGGTCGAGTTCGGCGGCTATGAGATGCCGGTGCAGTACCGCGACGGGGTGCTGAAGGAGCATCTGTGGACGCGCCAACAAGCCGGCGTTTTCGACGTCTCGCATATGGGGCCGTCTTTTCTGACGCTCGACGATAAGTCGGGCGACGGCGAGGCCGATCACCGGGCGATCGCGGCGGTGATCGAGCCGCTGATCAGCGGCGACATCGCCTCGCTGAAGCCCGGCCAGATCCGCTACACGCTCTTGCTCAACGCGGACGGCGGCATAATCGACGACCTGATGATCGGCCGGCCGGTCTGGCCCAGCCGCCAGGGCATGCTTTACATCGTGGTCAATGCCGGCGCGAAGGAGGGCGATTTCGCGCTTATTCAGCAGGCAGCGGCTGGCCGCGCCACGCTGGCTCGCGCCGACGACCGGGCGCTGATCGCGGTGCAGGGGCCTGAGGCCGCGGCCGTGGTGGCGGGGCTGTTCCCGGGCGCGGCCGAACTCACCTTCATGCACCATCGCCGCATCGACTATGCCGGCGAGGGCTGCGCCGTCGCCCGCTCCGGCTATACCGGCGAGGACGGCTACGAGATCCTGGTCCGGGAACCGTCTTGCGTCGACCTCTGGACTCGCCTCACCGCCGACGAGCGGGTGAAGCCCATCGGCCTGGGCGCGCGGGATTCGCTCAGGCTCGAGGCCGGCCTGCCGCTGCATGGCCACGACATCGATGAAACCACCTCGCCGATCGAGGCCAATCTGGGCTTCGCCGTCGCCAAGCCGAGGCTGAAGGCGCGCGCCTTGCGCGGCGCCGAGCGCATCGCGCGCGAGTTGGCCGGCGACCTGGCCCGCGTCCGCGTCGGTCTGCGCGTCCTGGAAGGCGCTCCGGCGCGCGAGGGCGCGGAGATCACGGGCGCCGGCGGCCAGGTCGTCGGCCGCGTCACCAGCGGCGGGTTTTCGCCCTCTCTGGGCGCGCCGATCGCCATGGGCTTCGTGCCCCCGGCGCTGTCGGCGGCCGGAGCCGCTTTGAACGTCATCGTCCGGGGCAAGCCGCAAGCCGCGCAGGTCGCCGCCTTGCCCTTCGTCCCCCACCGCTACGTCCGCGCCGTCTGAGAAGGACCGAAGATGCATTTCACCAAGGATCATGAATGGGTCGAGGTGGCCGACGGCGTCGCCACTATCGGGGTCACCGCCTACGCCGCCGAACAGCTGGGCGACGTGGTGTTCGTCGAATTGCCGCAGGTCGGCAAGACGGTGAAGGTCGGCGACAACCTGGCCGTGGTCGAGAGCGTCAAGGCGGCCTCCGACGTCTATGCCCCGGTCGGCGGCGAGGTGGTGGCGGTCAATGACCAGCTGACCGACACGCCCGAGATGGTGAACGCCGAGCCGGAAAGCGGCGGCTGGTTCGCCAAGCTGAAACTGTCCGATCCCGGCGCGGTCGAAGCGCTGATGGACCGCGACGCCTACGAAGCCTTCTTGAGGACCCTCTAAGCCATGCGCTATCTGCCGCTCACCAAGGACGACCGCTCCGCCATGCTGGCCGTGATCGGCGCCCCCGACATCGACGCTCTGTTTACGGACGTGCCGCAGAGCGCCCGACTGTCCGGTCCCGTCGACCTGCCCCCGCATATGGGCGAGATCGAGGTGGAGCGGGCGCTCTCGGCGCTGGCGGCGAAGAACCGCAGCGGCGCGCACGGGCCGTTCTTCTGCGGCGCCGGCGCTTATCGTCACCATGTGCCGTCCAGCGTCGACCACCTCATTCAGCGGTCGGAATTTCTTACCTCCTATACGCCCTACCAGCCGGAGATCGCTCAGGGCACGCTGCAGGCCCTGTTCGAGTTCCAGAGCCAGGTCGCGGCGCTGACCGGCATGGAGGTGGCCAACGCCTCCATGTACGACGGTTCGACCGCCGCGGCCGAGGGCGTGATGATGGCCCACCGCATCACCCGTCGGCCGAAAGCGATCCTCTCCGGCGGACTGCATCCTCAGTATGCGGAGGCCATCGCCACCCTGGCCCACGTCGCCGGGGTCGAGGTGGTGCGCCAGCCGGCGGCCATCGACGGCGAGGCCGAGGTGCTCGGCGCGTTGGACGGCGAAACCTCGTGTGTGGTGGTGCAGACACCGAACGTGTTCGGAACCGCCAGCGACCTGACCGCCATCGCCGAGGCCGCCCATGCCGCCGGGGCGCTGCTGATCGTGGTGGTCACTGAGGCGGTTTCCTTCGGCCTGCTCAAGTCGCCGGGCGAGATGGGGGCCGATATCGTGGCGGCGGAGGGCCAGTCGATCGGCAACGCGCTGAACTTCGGCGGGCCCTATGTCGGCCTGTTCGCCACCCGCGAACGCTTCATCCGCCAGGCCCCTGGCCGGCTCTGTGGCGAGACCGTGGACGCCGAGGGACGGCGCGGCTTCGTGCTGACGCTCTCGACCCGAGAGCAGCATATTCGACGAGACAAGGCGACATCGAATATCTGCACGAATTCCGGTCTCTGCGCGCTCGCCTTTACAATTCACATGACCATGCTGGGCGAGGCGGGCCTACGCCAGCTGGCGGCGATCAACCACGCCCAGGCGCGCAAGCTGGCCAACGCGGTCGCCGCCATCCCCGGTGTCGAGGTGCTGACGCCGCGCTTCTTCAACGAGATCGCCGTCCGCCTGCCGCTCCCCGCCGCCGAAGTGCTCGAGGCCCTGGCGGCCCTGGGCATTATCGCCGGCGTGCCGGTCTCGCGGCTGGCCCCCGACGCCGGCCTGGACGACGTGCTGTTGCTCGCCGCCACCGAGCTGACCACCGACGCCGATATCGCCGCCCTGACCAAGGAACTGGCTGGAGTCTTGTCATGACCATGCAAACCATCGGACGACCCACGCGCGCCGAGGCCATCGTCGAGACCCCGGCGCAGACCCTCACCGGCGGCCGCGGCCTTTTGCAGCACGAGCCGCTGATCTTCGAGCTGGGCGGCTGGGAGAAGACCGGCGTCGACCTGCCGGAGCCGGACCTCGACGCCTCGGACCTGGGCGACCTGGTCCGCACGGCGCCGGTCGGCCTGCCGGGGCTCTCCGAGCCGGAGACGCTTCGCCACTATGTGCGGCTCAGCCAGCAGAACCACGCCATCGACCTGGCCATCTATCCGCTTGGCTCCTGCACCATGAAGCACAACCCGCGCCTGAACGAGAAGCTGGCGCGCCTGCCGGGCTTCGCCGACCTCCACCCGTTGCAGCCGCAGTCCACCGTCCAGGGCGCGCTCGGCGTGATGGACGCCCTGGCCCACTGGCTGAAAACCCTGACCGGCATGCCGGCGGTGGCGCTGTCGCCGAAGGCCGGGGCCCACGGTGAACTCTGCGGCCTGCTGGCCATCCGCGCGGCGCACGAGGCGAGGGGCGATGCGCGCAAGCGGGTGCTGGTCCCGACCTCCGCCCACGGCACCAACCCGGCCACGGCGGCCTTTGTCGGCTATGCGGTCGAGGAGATCGCCCAGACGGCGTGCGGCCGGGTCGACCTGACGGACCTCGCGGCCAAGCTGGGCGGCGATGTCGCGGCGGTGATGCTGACCAACCCCAATACCTGCGGCCTGTTCGAGCGCGACATGATCGAGATCGCGGCCATGACCCACGCGGCCGGGGCCTACCTCTATTGCGACGGGGCCAATTTCAACGCCATCGTCGGCAAGGTGCGGCCGGCCGACCTGGGCGTCGACGCCATGCACATCAACCTGCACAAGACCTTTTCCACCCCGCACGGCGGCGGCGGGCCGGGCGCCGGGCCGGTGGTGCTGAGCGAGGCGCTCGCGGCCTACGCGCCGACGCCCTGGGTGATCCACGGCCTGGACGGCTTCACCATCGTCGACCACGCGCCCGAGGGGTCGGCCAGCTTCGGCCGGCTCTCGGCCTTCCACGGCCAGATGGGCATGTATGTGCGCGCGCTGGCCTATATGATGAGCCACGGCGCCGACGGCCTGGCCCAGGTGGCCGAGGACGCCGTGCTCAACGCCAACTACGTCAAGGCCAGGCTGGGGCAGGTGATGACCGCCCCCTTCGCCGGCTATTGCATGCACGAGGCGCTGTTCGACGACCGCTGGCTGGACGGGACCGGCGTCGCCACCCTGGACTTCGCCAAGGCCCTGATCGACGAAGGCTTCCACCCGATGACCATGTATTTCCCTCTGGTCGTGCACGGCGCCATGCTGATCGAGCCCACCGAGACCGAGCCCAAGGCCGAGATCGATCGCTTCTGCGACGCGGTGCTGGCGCTGGCGACCGCCGCCAAGGCCGGTGACGCCGAACGCTTCAGGGGCGCCCCCTTCCACGCCCCCTTGCGCCGGCTGGACGAGACCCAGGCCGCCCGCAAACCGAAACTGCGCTGGCGGCCGGGAGACGCGTCGAGGGTCGCGGCGGAGTAGGGCGGGCATGCCATGAGCACTTTGGCAATTAAGCTCGATCCCGACGCCATCGACGTCGAGGTCACAGACACGGTATTGCGTCTCACCCTCGCCGACGGCCGCGAACTCTCCGCGCCGTTGGAATGGTTTCCCCGACTGCGCGACGCCACCGACGACCAACGCAGGAACTGGCGCCTGATTGGCGGCGGTGAAGGCGTCCACTGGCCTGACATCGATGAGGATATTGCGGTCAGCACCTTGCTGCGCTCGTCCTAATCGCGCCAAGGCGAAGCTTGGTTACGCCTCGTTAGCCACGCTCCTAAAGGGCGCGGCAAACCTTTGCTGGTATCGTGGCCGCTCGCCAGTCTGGCGGAGTTCCAGTTGATGCAGCTTTACAGGGTCGACGCCGGGGTCCGGAATCTCAAGGCGATGGTGGCGACGTCCTCGTCGGCGCGCGTCCTGAACCTGCATGGGCTGGCGGCGGA
>DASYAQ010000505.1:0-2830 GCA_036501225.1 Caulobacteraceae bacterium
AGTCGATGATCTGGTCCTGGGTGCGCACGGTATAGGCCACCGGCTTGAACCACATGCCCGACTGGTTGATCTCCTTGCCGTGGGTCAGGTGCCCGCCGGCGTTCAGGTCCATGCCCATGAAGGTGTCGCCGGGCCGCATCAGCGCCATGAACACCGCCTGGTTGGCCTGGCTGCCCGAATGCGGCTGCACATTGGCGAAGCCGCAGCCGAACAGCTGCTTGGCGCGGTCGATGGCCAGCTTTTCGGCGATGTCCACCCACTCGCAGCCGCCATAGTAGCGCCGGCCGATATAGCCCTCGGCGTACTTGTTGGTCAGGATCGAGCCCTGCGCCTCGAGCACGGCGCGCGAGACGATGTTCTCCGAGGCGATCAGCTCGATCTGATGCTGCTGACGGCCAAGCTCGCCGCGAATCGCCTCGAAGATCTCGGGATCGGCGTCGCTCAGCGAGGCCGTGAAGAAGGAGGATTCAAGGGTGGTCACGGCTGGAGCGGGCCTTTCATCGGGCGAGGCTGCGAATGCGGTCCTGTTTACCCGTCCGGCCGGCCGGAGCAAAGCCAACCCAGGAACTTCCAAGCCTTTTCGTGCGTTGGCATGCGACGGCGTCGCCTCGTTTTCGCCCGATGCGGCGTCGACGCTGGGCGTTTGAGACGGAGATGAAGTGGCATGGCGTCCGATACCCAGGTCATTGAAGCGCCGACCGACGACGTTCTGCGCTGGAGCGCCGAGATCGTCGCGGCCTATGTCGCGCAGAACAACGTGCCCGCCGCCGGCGTCGCCGAGCTGATCCGGTCCGTGCATGGGGCGCTGTCCGACATCAACGCGCCGCCCGCGGTGGCGCTGGAACGCCGCAAGCCCGCCGTGCCGATCTCGCGCTCGGTGCAGCACGAGTTCATCGTCTGCCTGGAAGACGGCAAGAAGCTGAAGATGCTGAAGCGCTATCTGCGCTCACACTACGATCTCAGCCCCGAGGACTATCGCCGCAGATGGGGCCTGCCGGCCGACTATCCGATGGTGGCGCCGGTCTATGCCGCCCGCCGCTCCGACTTCGCCAAGAAGATCGGCCTCGGCCGCGGCGTCCGGCGCGGCAAGCGCTGACACCCATACTGCCATCATGCTGTCAGCCGACCCAAACCCGGTGCTGGACGGCAAGAACCTCTGGTGAGCGCCACTAGGCGTCCCAGGCGGCGATTTCCTTCAGGTGGCGCTTGCGCTCGCGGCGCAGCCACCAGTTTCCCGCAATGCCGAGGACTTCCAGGCCGAGCGAGAGGCTGAACGGCATATCGACGACGAAGCTGATCACCCCCGGCGCCAGTAGCGCGATGCTGGCGATCCAGAAGACTGCCCGCCTGCCCTGCTGCGTGCGCCGCCAGTGGGCGAAATCGGAAGGATCGGCGGTTCGGTCGGATTTGAGCGTCTTGCGAAACGCCTCCGCCTGGGGGCTCAGCGCGTGCGCGTCCGGCGGGTCCGGCGGCTTGGCCAGGCCTGGCGCCGGCTTGCGGCCAAAGGTCGTCGGTTCTGGCACGGTCGAATCTCGCCTGGCGTCGTCGACAGCATAGCCGCCGAGCCTTATCGCCGCGTAAAGCCGACCGGGTTGGAGCGGAGCGGCGCGTTAGGCCGCGTAGCCGCCCAGGCGCTTGACGTTGCAGCGCGACCAGAGCGCGTCGAGCGCGCCGACCAGGTCGTCCATCATTGCGTCGGTATGGAACGGCGTCGGCGTAAAGCGCAGCCGCTCGGTGCCGCGCGGCACGGTCGGATAGTTGATCGGCTGCACATAGATGTTGTGGTCGTGCAGCAGCATGTCCGAGATCAGCTTGCAGTGCACTGGGTCGCCGACCAGCACCGGCACGATGTGGCTGACCGAGGGCATGACCGGCAGGCCGACCTCCAGAAAGCGGCGCTTCAGGGTCTCGGCGCGCTCCTGGTGGCGGATGCGCACCTCGTTGTGCTCGCTGAGCCAGCGGACGCTGGCCAGGGCGCCGGCGGTCAGGGCCGGCGGCAGCGAGGTGGTGAAGATGAAGCCGGCCGCATAGGAGCGGATGGTGTCGACCAGCACGGAATCGCCGGCGATATAACCGCCCATGACGCCGAACGCCTTGCCCAGGGTGCCTTCGATGATGTCGATCTGGTCCAGCACGCCGTCGCGCTCGGCGACGCCGCCGCCGCGCAGGCCATAGAGGCCGACCGCGTGGACTTCATCGAGATAGGTCAGGGCGCCGTACTTCTTGGCCAGGGCCGCAGTGGCGGCAAGGTCGGCGATATCGCCGTCCATCGAATAGACGCTTTCAAACGCGATCAGCTTGGGCGCGTCGACCGGCGAGGCCTGGAGCAGCGCTTCCAGGTGTTCGAGGTCGTTGTGACGGAACACGCGGCGCTCGCACCCGCCGCCGCGGATGCCGGCGATCATCGAGGCATGGTTGAAGGCGTCGGAATAGATGATCAGGCCCGGAAGGACCTTGGCCATGGTCGACAGCGTCGCCTCGTTGGACACATAGCCCGAGGTGAACAGCAGCGCGGCGTCCTTGCCGTGGAGCTTGGCGAGCGCGCCCTCCAGTTCGACATGGTAGTGAGTGGTGCCCGAAATATTGCGCGTGCCGCCGGAGCCCGAGCCGGCCTCGTCGATGGCCGTGTGCATGGCGTCGACGACCACGGGGTTCTGGCCCTGGCCGAGATAGTCGTTGGAACACCAGACCACCACGTCGCGCTTTTCGCCGTTTTCCTGGGTCCAGGAGGCGCGCGGAAATTCGCCGCGATAACGCTTCAAATCGGCGAACACCCGGTAACGGCCCTCGGCCTTGACCCGTTCGACGGCGTTTTGGAAAGCGGCCTTGT
>DASYAQ010000506.1:0-3023 GCA_036501225.1 Caulobacteraceae bacterium
TCAATGATCGAACGCAGATCCTTCGACGGGCTTGGCGGCGCCGACCACGGCTGGCTGAAGGCGCGCCACCATTTCTCGTTCTCCAGCTATCACGATCCCAAGCGCATGGGCTGGGGCGCGCTGCGCGTCTGGAACGACGACGAGATCGCGCCGAACACCGGCTTTCCGCCGCACCCCCACGAGGACATGGAGATCATCACCTACATCCGCGAAGGCGCCATCACCCACAAGGACAGCCTGGGCAATACCGGCCGCACGGAAGCGGGAGACGTGCAGGTGATGTCGGCGGGCTCGGGCGTGCGCCATGCCGAGTACAATCTGGAGCCCGGCCGCACGCGGCTGTTCCAGATCTGGATCGAGCCCAAGACTCACGGCGGCGAGCCGTCCTGGGGCGCCAAGCCGTTCCCGAAATCCGATCGCTCCGGCCGGTTCGTGACGCTGGCCAGCGATCGTCCGGGCGACGAGGGCGCGCTGCCCATCCGCGCCGACGCGCGGGTGCTGGGCGCCACGGTCAAGGCCGGCGAGACCATCACTTACGACCTGGATCCGACCCGCCACGCCTATCTGGTCCCCTCGACCGGCTCGATCGAGGTCAACGGCGTCCACATCGGCCCCCGCGACGGCGCAGCGGCCACCGACGAGAAAGAACTGCGCATCACCGCGCTCGAGGATGCGGAACTGGTGCTGGTGGATTCGCTGTAAAGCGCCTTCTTCCCTTGCCGGAGAAAAGCCGTGTCGCCCATTGACGGTGACGCCGCCGGCTTTTCTCGGGCACAGTCATGCGCTGTGAGTCGCGACAGGGGGAGCGGATGCGCGTGCACGTGGTCTTTATCGGCCTTGGCCTGACCTTTCTGGTGGTCGGCATGGGCTTCGGCATCTGGATGGGCGTCACGCAGAGCTTCCAGTACGCCGACGTCCACGCGCACTGGAACCTGGTCGGTTTCGTGACCTCGACCCTCTACGGCCTGATCCACCGCGCCTACCCCAGGCTGGCGACCTCGAAGCTGACCTGGGTTCAGTGCATCACCCACGTATGCGGCGTGCTGATCTTCGCGCCGGGCATCTTCCTGGCCATCACTGCGCGGGTGGAGATCGGCGCGATCGTCGGCTCGTTGTTGATCCTTTGCGCGGCGCTGATGTTCATGTGGATTTACTTCACCCACGACCACCGCGCCGCACCGGACTGAGGGCTCAGCGGAACACGACGCCCTCGAATTCGCCGGATTTCCGCCAGGCGTCGATATAGGTGAAATAGGCGCTGGCCCCGGCCGGATAGCCGACGTTCAGCTTCGCCGCCGGGCCGGAATCGCGGCCCTCGTTGTTGTAGTAACCGGGCGTGCAGTCCGCCGAGCCCATCATCATCCGCCCGGGGCCGGTCAGCAGCGGCGCCCCCCATGCGTCCTCGGCCGCCCTGGTCTCATCGACCTCCTTCGCGCCCATATCGATCGCGTGCTTGACCATGGTCGCTGATTTGGTCGGCCGACGGAGCTTGGCCTTGAACCAATCGGGGACCTGCGCGTAACCCCAGCATCAGAGAGTGCGGAGGGCGTATGGCGGCCGAGAAGCATAGGTTCTTGGCCCTGGACGGCCTGCGCGGCGTGGCTGCGGCCATGGTTCTGGCCACCCACATCGGCGACGTCGGCCATCGCGTCACGATCATTTCGCACGGCTACCTGGCGGTCGACCTGTTCTTCGTGCTGTCAGGCTTCGTGATCGCCAGCGCCTACGAGCGGCGGCTGAACGATTCGCGGCGGCCCATTCGCGACATGATCCGGGCACGGCTGACGCGCCTCTATCCGATGATGGCGCTTGGCGCGCTCGTCGGCCTCGCGGCCATGGGCCTGGGCGCCGAGCGTGACGGTCAGCTATCGATCTGGCCGGCGCTGGCCAGCCAGCTGACCTTCGCGCCTATCCTCAGGCCGCGCACCGACCTCTTCGTGCTCGACACCGTCGCCTGGTCGCTGATGCTGGAGCTGGCCGTCAACCTGCTGCACGCGGCGGTGCTGCGCCGTCTGTCGACACGGGTGATCGCGGTGCTGGCGGCGCTCAGCCTGGCGCCGCTGGTCTGGGTCGCCTGGCGGTTCCAGGGCCTTGACGTCGGCTGGTGCTACGAAAGCTGGCTGGGCGGCCTCGCCAGGGTCGCCTTCTCCTACCTGACCGGGCTTGGACTCTATCGGCTCTACGCCGCCGGCCGCGGCCCGCGGATCTCCGCGCCGGCGCCGCTGCTACTGGCCGCCGCGCCGGCCGCCCTCTTGCTGCAATACCTGCCGATCCAGCACGCGTCCGTGGTCTGCGACCTTGCCAGCGTCATCCTGCTCTACCCGGTGCTGGTCTGGTGCGCCGCCCGGGTGAAGCTCGTCGGCCGGTCGGCGACACTGGCCACTCTGGCCGGGACGATCTCCTATCCACTTTATGCGCTGCAGTTGCCGCTCGCCCACATCTTCCAGTCCGACTTGGCGTCCGGCATCACGTTGCAGATCGGCGGACCGCTCGCCTGGACCGCGTTCGCCGTCGCCATGGTCGCGCTCGCCGCCTTCGTCGCGCGCTACTACGACGGACCCGTGCGCAACTGGATCGCTGGCGGCCGCAGGCTGCGCAACGCCGGCGACCGCGCCCTGAGTCCTCAGGGACTTGGATCACCTGGCCCGGAGTCGGGCCAATGGCAACCGAGCCGCGCTTGGCCGCTTGACTGACCGTTAACGCCGCTTCCGGTGATGTTGTTAGCGGCTGCGGACGGGCTGGAGCGAGGTGCGCCGTCCTGCATCCATCCGCCGTCTTCGATCTTCGCGTAGTATGCCTGTCCGAGATCGTGATCAGTCTTGGCTCCACGGCGGTCTGGTCGGGAATGGCCTCACGCCGGAGGCGGCGTTGGGATCAATTCCAGACTTAGTCCATCGCGTCGACGAACTCGAACACCCGCGCCACCACGTCGGGGTCCTGGGCGACCAGGCGGTGGCCGAGGCCGTCGAGCAGGACCAGCTCCGAGCCCGGCCAAAGTTCGGCCATGGCCTGGGAATTGGCCA
>DASYAQ010000507.1:0-5840 GCA_036501225.1 Caulobacteraceae bacterium
CTGGCTGAGCGAGGCCTGGCGGTTCAAGCGCAAGGCGCTCTTTTTGGCGCCGGGCGATTCGCCGATGGGCCTGCGCCTGCCGCTGGGCGCCCTGCCAAGGGTGAAGCCGAAGGACTTTCCCTACATCACGCCGCTGGATCCGTATGAGGACCGCCCGCCGCTGCCGAACCCGGACGCGGTCTACGCGGCGCCGACGCCGGGCGCGGTCAAGCCGCCGGAAAAGACGGCCATCGTCCGCACGGCGCTGACCGTCGAGCCGCGCGACGGCTTTCTCTATGTCTTCATGCCGCCGCTGGCGCGGCTGGAGGACTATCTGGAGCTGGTGGCGCATCTCGAGGTCGCCGCCCAGGGCGTCCCGGTGCGCATCGAAGGCTATGCGCCGCCCGACGACGTGCGCATGGGCGTCCTGAAGGTTACCCCCGACCCCGGCGTCATCGAGGTCAATGTGCAGCCGGCCGCCAACTGGCGCGAGGCGGTGGCCATCACCACCGGGGTCTATGAAGACGCCCGCGCCTGCCGTCTTGGCGCCGACAAGTTCATGATCGACGGCCGCCACACCGGCACCGGCGGCGGGGCGCATGTGGTGGTCGGCGGCGCCAGCCCGGCCGATTCCCCCTTCCTGCGCCGCCCGGACCTGCTGAAGAGCCTGCTGCTCTACTGGCAGCGCCGCCCGGCCCTCTCCTACCTGTTCTCCGGCCTGTTCATCGGCCCGACCAGCCAGGCGCCGCGGGTGGACGAGGCGCGCAACGACCTGCTCTATGAGCTGGATCTGGCGTTGAGCATGATCCCGGCCCCGGACCAGGGCAAGCCGCCGGCGCCCTGGCTGGTCGACCGGCTGTTGCGCAATCTGCTGGTCGATGTCAGCGGCAATACCCACCGCACCGAGATATGCATCGACAAGCTCTATTCGCCGGACGGCCCGACCGGGCGGCTGGGCCTGCTGGAATTCCGCGGTTTCGAGATGCCGCCCGACGCGCGGATGAACCTGGCGCAACAGCTTCTGCTGCGCGGCCTGATCGCCTGGTTCTGGCGCGAACCGCAAGACGGCAGGCTGGTGCGCTGGGGCGCCGGACTGCACGATCGCTTCATGTTGCCGCACTTTGTCTGGAACGACTTCCTGGGCGTGCTGGCCGACCTGAAGCGGGCCGGCTACGCCTTCGACCCGCACTGGTACGCGGCGCAGCTCGCCTTCCGCTTCCCGGTGCACGGCCGCGTCCAGTACGGCGACGTCAGCCTGGAGCTGCGCCATGCGCTGGAGCCCTGGCACGTCATGGGCGAGGAGGGCGGGGCGTCCGGCACGGTGCGGTTCGTCGATTCCTCGGTCGAGCGGCTGCAGGTGCTGGCCGAGGGCTTCAATCCTGAGCGCCACATGATCACCTGCAATCGCCGCGCCCTGCCGATGACTCCGACCGGCGTCTCGATGCAGGCCGTCGCCGGGGTTCGCTACAAGGCCTGGAAGCTGCCCAGCGGCCTGCACCCGAACCTGCCGGTCGATGCGCCGCTGACCTTCGACATTGTCGACCGCGCCAATCAGCGATCGCTGGGCGGCTGCGTCTATCATGTCGCCCATCCCGGCGGGCGAAGCTATGATACCTTTCCGGTCAATTCCTACGAGGCCCAGGCGCGGCGCGAGGCGCGGTTCGAAGCGCATGGGCATAGTCCAGGCGTGCTGACGCCACCGCAACCCGAGGCGACGGACGAGTTCCCGTTGACCCTTGATCTGAGGATGCCCGTTGGCCGCTGAGCCTTCCCACGCAAAGCGCAGAGCCGAGAACCTGGGCTCGGTCTCCGCCCGCAGGCTGTCGGGCTGGCTGCGCGACTACCGGCCCTATGCCGGCGTGCCCGACGAGCTGATGATGCCGGGCGGCGGCCCGCGCGACTACTGGCTCTGCTTCCTGGGCGACTTCGCCGAGTATGAGGAGGGTGAGTTCGACAGCCGCTTCAACCTCGCCACCCGGCACATCCGCGACACCGGCGTCTCCTATCGCATCTATGGCGAGGAGAATGAGCGCAGCTGGCCGATCAACCCGCTGCCGCTGCTGCTCAGCGAAGCCGAGTGGGGGCAGATCGCCGCCGGCGTCGAACAGCGCGCCACCCTGATGGAAGCCCTGCTGCGGGACATCTATGGCGAGGCCCGGCTGTTCGAGGAGGGCGATCTGCCGGCCGCGGCCATCACCGGCTCGACCGACTTCGTGCGCGCCGTGCGCGGCGTCAAGCCGCCGGGCGGGCGCTATCTGCAGATCTATGCCGCCGACTTAGGCCGTGGCCCGGACGGGCGCTGGTGGGTGCTGGACGACCGCGCCCAGGCGCCGTCGGGGGCGGGTTATGCCCTGGAAAACCGGCTGGTTCTCTCCCGCGCCTACCCGAACCTGTACAACGCCATGAACGTCCAGCGGCTGGCGGCCTTTTTCGACGAGCTGCGCAAGGGTCTGGCCGCCGCCGCCGACCGTAGCGATCCGCGCATCTGCCTGCTGACCCCTGGCCCGTACAGCGAGACCTATTTCGAACAGGCGCATCTGGCGCGCTATCTGGGTTTTCTGCTGGTCGAGGGCGACGACCTGGTCGTCCGCGACGGCCGCGCCTACGTCCGGACGGTTGCGGGCCTGAAGCGGGCCGACGTCATCCTGCGCCGGGTCGACGCCGACTTCATCGATCCGCTGGAGCTGAACAGCAAGTCGCGGCTGGGCGTGCCTGGCCTGTTGGAAGCCATCCGCGAAGGCGGGGTCGTGGTGCTGAACATGCCGGGCACCGGCGTGCTGGAGTCCAAATCGCTGCTCGGGTTTCTCCCGAAGCTTTGCCGCCGGCTGCTCGGCGAAGAGCTGAAAATGCCCAATGTGGCGACCTGGTGGTGCGGCCAGCCGTCCGAACGCGAACTGGTCGAGCGCGAGTTCGATGCGCTGGCCATCGGGCCGGCCTTCAACGGCCTTGGTCCGGACGGCAAAACCTCGCGGCCGCGCCTGATGGCCGACCTGACCTCCGACCAGCGCGACGCCTTCATGCAGCGCTTCAACGACCGGCCGGGCGATTTCGTCGGCCAGGAGGTGGTGCGGCTGTCGACGACGCCGGTGCTGCGCGATGGCCGGCTGGAACCGGCGCCCTTCGTGCTCAGGGTCTATGTCGCCGCGACGCCGAACGGAATGCGGGTGATGCCGGGCGGCTTCTGCCGCACCTCGGTGCATCCGGATGTGCGCGCCATCTCGATGGGCGAGGACGCGCGCACCTCCGACGTCTGGGTGATCGCCGACAAGCCGGTGCCGCGCATCAGCCTGATGGCCACGGCGGACGAGGTGAAGGTGCGGCGCATCCTGGGCAACCTGCCCAGCCGGGCGGCGGACAACCTGTTCTGGCTCGGCCGCTATCTGGAACGCGCCGAGGCGACGCTCAGGCTGGTGCGCAGCCTCTGCACCAGCCTGATGGATTCCGAAGCCGCCGTGCACTCGACCGGCGAGACGCTGGACCGGTTACGCCAGATCCTGGTCGCCTGGGGCGCCATCGATGAGGACGCGGTCGGCGGCCGCGCCCTGGACTCCGCCAATGCGGCCCTGCACGAGCGCGAAATGGCCGGCTCGGTCATCCGCCTGGTCCGCTCGGCGCGCCGCACCGCCGCTAGCATGCGCGAGCGGCTGTCCGCCGATTTCTGGACCCTGCTGCTCAACCTGGAGAGCCGGCTGGAGGAGAGCGCCGCCGGCGTCCTGTCCGAAGCCGGCATCCTGCAGCAGGTGGAGGCCGCCCTGCAGATCCTGGCCGCCCTGTCCGGCCTGGCCCAGGAGAACATGAACCGCGGCGCCGGCTGGCGCTTCCTGGATATGGGCCGGCGCATCGAGCGCGGGATCAATATCTGCCAGTTCACCCGCCGGCTGGCCGACGCCGATGCCACCATCGACGACCTCGACCTTCTGCTCGACCTGGCCGACAGCCAGATCACCTACCGCGCCCGCTATCTGATCGGCCTGGCCCTGGTTCCGGCTCGCGACATGGTGATGCTCGACCCCTTCAACACCCGCTCGCTGGCCTTCCAGGTCTGCGAGATCAAGGCGCATCTGGCCGACCTGCCATCCCTGCAGGACGACGGCATGCTGGAAGAGCCGACCCGCATCCTCTTGCCCCTGGCCACCGAGGTCGAGACGGCGGAGGCCGTAAGTCTGGATGCGCAGCGGGTGCTGGTCTTCGAACAGACCCTGATGCGGCTCTCCGACGCCGTTGCCGAGCGCTATTTCCTGCAAGGCGCCAACGCCGTCCCCACCGTCAAGCTCGCCGCGCTCGCGTGATCTACTGGGTGCGGCACCGGACGACCTACACCTACGAGTCGGAGGTGAGCTACGCGCGCTGCGTGCTGCGCCTGACGCCGCCCTCAACCGCGGCCCAGTCGCTGCTGGAAAACGCCATCGCCATCGTCCCCGAGCCGTCGGATCGCCTGAAGCGCACCGGCCCGTTCGGCGAAGAGACCCTGACCCTGACCATCGACAAGCCGCACAAGATCCTGGTCATCGACGCGACATCCTGGGTCGATGTGCACGCGCCCGCGGCGCCGGACGCCGCCGCCAGCCCCGCCTGGGAGCCTGTCCGCGCGGCGGCCTTCGCCTCGACGGCGCTCGGCCCGGACAGCCCGGCGGCCTTTCTCTATCCGACGCCGCGCACGCCGCTCGTGCCCGCCATTACCGACTATGCGCGGGCGAGCTTTCCGCCGGGTCGCCCGATCGTCGAGGCCGCGATCGACCTGATGACGCGCATCCACGCCGAGTTCGTCTACGACAGCGAGGCCACCACCGTCTCGACCCCGGCCAGCGAGGCCTTCAAGGTCCGCCGCGGCGTCTGCCAGGACTTCGCCCACATCATGATCGCCGGCCTGCGCGGACTGGGCCTGCCGGCGGCCTATGTCAGCGGCTATCTGCGCACCAATCCGCCGCCGGGCCGGCCACGGCTGCAGGGCGCCGACGCCACCCACGCCTGGGTCTCGCTTTGGTGCGGCGCGGCCCATGGCTGGATCGGCTTCGATCCGACCAACGCCATCCTGGCCCGGAACGACCACATCACGCTGGCCACCGGTCGCGACTATAGCGACGTCGCTCCCATCGACGGCATCACGCTTTCGCCCGGCGAACAGGAGCTGAAGGTCGAGGTCGACGTGATCCCCGAAGACGAACTGGCCGCCGAACCGACCGGCGAGAGGCGCGCCGGACGCACCGTGCGACGCCGCATCAGCGTCTAGAGCGCGATGAGATCAGGCGGAATCGCCTGATCTCTGAATCGTGCTCTAAATTCAGAGGCTTGAGCGCGTCGTTATCGCAAAACCGGCATCCACTTTTGCGTAACGCGCTCTAGTAGCGCGGCCTCGGGGAATCGTAAGTCACAGCGCGATTTCAGCGAACCAAACCGCCGGCACGGGCGTTGGACGGCCATCGCCCCCCAGATGCCCTCTCCAAGGTTCGCTTCATGCTCATCCGCGCCGGATATGAAATCACCTATGACTGTCCGGCGCCGACACCGATGAACCTGCTGCTCAGCGTCCGGCCCGAACGCATGCACGACCTGGTGACCATGCAGCGCATCAGCGCCAGCGGGCCGGTTCCCATGCGGCAATATCGCGACCTGTTCGACAATATCGCCAACCGGCTGCTCGCGCCGGCAGGGCCCACGACCTTTCGCGCCGACTTCGTCATCGAAGATTCGGGCCTGCCGGATCCGGTCGCGGCCAAGGCCGTCCAGCATCCCGTGGAGGACCTGCCCGACGACGTCATCCCCTTCCTGCTGGGCAGCCGCTATTGCGAGACCGAGCTCTTGTCGCCCCTGGCCTGGTCGCTGTTCGGCCAGACCGAACCGGGCTGGGCGCGGGTCCAGGC
>DASYAQ010000508.1:0-1742 GCA_036501225.1 Caulobacteraceae bacterium
GCGTTGACCGGCGCCTTGCGGCCGGCGAGCACGTGCATCAGGCCGGTGACCGCCGCCGCGCCGCCCATGTCCCAGATCATGTCTTCCATGCCGTCGGCGGGTTTCAGGCTGATGCCGCCGGTGTCGAAACAGACCCCCTTGCCGACGAAGGCCAGCGGGGCCTCGTCGCCGCCGCCCCTCCATTGGATCACCGCCAACTGGCTCTCGCGGCTCGAGCCCTGGCCGACGCCGAGCAGGGCGCCCATGCCGAGCCTGGTCATCTCGGCCTCGCCGAGGATCTCGACCTCGAGGCCGAGCGGTTCCAGGGCCTTCACCCGGGCCGCGAACTCGGCCGGATAGAGGATGTTGGCCGGTTCCGACACCAGGTCGCGGGCGAAGATCACCGCGTCGGCCAGGGCGGCCAGCGGCGCGTAGGCGTCCTTGGCGGCGGCGACGTCGTCGACGGCGATGCGCACCGTCAAAATCGTCGGCTTGGCGTCGGCCTTTTCGCGGGTGCGGTAGCGGTCGAAGCGATAGGCGGCCAGCCGGACGCCCAGCGCCGCGCCGGCGGCGAGCGCCGCCGAGGCGCCGGTCAGGCCGAGCGTCAGGCTCTCCGCGCCGCAGGATTTTAAGGCCTGGTAGGCCTGGGCCGCCGCCAGTTCGGCGCGGGCGGCGTTGAAGCCGCCCTGCGGGCCGACGCCGATCAGCAGCGCGTGCGACGCCGCGACGTCCGCCGGCGCCAGGACTTCCAGCGTCTTGCCCTTGGCGCCGGTGAACCTGGCCGCCGCCATGGCGCGGGTGAGCGCGCCGCCGGCCGCCTGGTCGAACCGGGTCGCGCCCGGCGACAGGCCGCCGCCCTCGAAGGCGGCGCCGGCCCAGGCGCCGGACGCGGCTTCGGCCTCACCGGCGGCGACAAACTCGATCTGCATGACGGAACTCCTGGATGCGGTTGGCGACAGCCGCAGACGACGTGTAGAACATGACGCGCCAGGTCGGGCGTCGCAACGGCCCTTCTCCCTTCACCGCGATCGGCTTGAATGCGTCTCCTCGACCGATACCTGTTTCGCCAACTGCTCGGGCCCACCCTGCTGGCCACGCTGGCCCTGGGCACCGTCGGCGTGCTCAGCCAGAGCCTGGAGGCGCTCGACATCATCATCAAGCAGGGCCAGAGCGCGCTCGTCCTGGCCGAGGTCACGCTGCTGGCCACGCCACAGCTTCTGGCCATGGTCTTGCCGGTCGCCATCTTCGTCGCCGGGCTGGTGGCGCTGAACCGGCTGCATACCGAACAGGAGATCGTGGTCTGTTTCGCCAGCGGCATGAGCCGCTTGCGGGTGATCGCGCCGGCCATGCGGCTGGCGGTGGGCGCGGCGCTGATCACGCTGGTGGTCAATCTGTGGATCGCGCCGCTGTGCGAGCGCGCCATGCGCGTCGAGCTGTTCAAGATCAGGACCGACCTGGCCGCCAGCCTGGTCGAGCCTGGCCAGTTCACCGAGCCCTCGCCGGGGCTGACCGTCTACGCTCAGGACGCCGACCAGGACGGCACGCTGCGGAACCTGTTCGTATTGAAGGAAAAGGCCGGCGGCGGCGACACCACCTTCATCGCCGCCTCCGGCAAGCTGGGAAAGCGCAACGGCGCGCCGGTGCTGACCATGCGCAACGGCTCCAGCCAGGAATTCTCCAAGACCGGCGTATTGAACTACCTCAAGTTCGACGAGTACACCTTTGATCTGTCGGACTTTATGTCCGCCAAGGACGCGGTCACC
>DASYAQ010000509.1:0-4400 GCA_036501225.1 Caulobacteraceae bacterium
GGCGCACGTCGTGCAGCGCGTCGAAGCGGCGGGCGAAGTCGGCGGCGACGATGGAGATGAAGCCGGGGGCCAGGCCGCACTGCGGGATGAAGGCGGTCTCAGCGCCGATCGCCAGCGCCTTGACCGCGCGGGTGGAGGCGACGTCCTCGGTGAGGTCGAGATAGTGCACGCCGGCCGCCTTGGCCGCGGCGGCGATGGTCGCGGTCAGGTGGTAGGGGGCGGCGGAGAGCACGGCGAACTGGCCGGCGAGGACGGCGGCGAGGGCGGCGGGGTCGGACGCGTCGAGCAGGACGCGGCGGATGCGCGGATCGCGGGACGGCGCGGCCGGCCGGCTGTCGGCCAGGGTGACGGCGTAGTCGCCACAGTCAGCGAGCATTCCGGCGACGGTGGAGCCGATATTGCCGGCTCCGAGAACGGCGATGCGTTTCATCTGCAGCCCCTTAATGACCAACCGACTCAAAGATTGGCGTGAAGTTATGCAAATCGCCATTGGAGTTGCGGCAGAATGACTGCTAGTTTTCGTCGAATGGCAGGTTCCGTTATCCAGATCGACGAGACCGATCGGGTGCTGATCGCGGCGCTGCGCGAAAACGCCCGCGCGCCGGCGGCGGTGCTGGCGCGGCGCCTGGGGCTGTCGCGCACCACGGTGCAGAGCCGGCTGGAGCGGCTGGAGCGGGCCAGGGTGATCACCGGCTATACGGTGAAGCTGTCGGAAGCCCACGAGCGCGGCCAGATCCTGGCCTATGTGATGATCACCGTGGCCCCGAAACAGTCGGCGGCGGTGGTGCAGGTGGTGCGCGGCCTCACCGCCGTGCGGCTGTTGCAGTCGGTCAGCGGAACCTTCGACTTCATCGCCCTGATCGCCGCCCCGTCGGTCGCCGAGGTCGACCAGGTGATCGACGCCATCGGCATGCTCGAAGGCGTCGACCGCACCACCTCCTCGATCGTCATGTCGACCAAGTTCGACCGGTAAAGCGGGCGTAACCTTTGGCGCGGCCCAAAAGCGCGCCCCTTCTCCCCTCGCGGGAGAAGGGGCCCCCGCGCAGGCGGGGGCGGATGAGGGGCGGCGCAGGCGTTCGGGTTGGACCCACCCGCGCAACAAGAGGAGAGCGCGGCGCGGCCCCTCATCCGACGGGTCTCCGACCCGCCACCTTCTCCCGCGAGGGGAGAAGGATCGGGAGGGATCGGCGCCCATTAGAACGGGGTGTGGCCTAAGTCCCCGACCACTGCCGCACAGGGCCGACGTCGACGTGGACGAAGTCGGACTGGGGGTAGAAGCCGACGCCGCCGGCGCGCAGGCTGAGCGCGGCGCGGTGCAGGTTGGCCAGCTGCACGCCCTCGACGCGGATGTCGGAGGCGCGGCCGATCAGGTGCTGGCTGTGGGCGGCGACCTGGCCGCTCTCGGCGTGCAGGGCGGCGTTGGTGGCCGGCGAACGATAGCCGCTGATCAGCTGGAACGGCCGCTCGACCTCGAGCTTGGCGTGCACGGCGTGCAGCAGGTCGAACAGCCGCGGGTCCATGACGTGCTCGCGCCCGTCGCGCCAGTCGCGCATCACCCGCATGGCCTCGGCCAGGGCGTCGGGCACGTAGTGGCCGTTCTCCCAATAGACCGCGTTCAGGGTCTCGCCGGTGTGCAGGTTGTGGATGAAGGCGCGGCGGACGTCGTCCAGGCTCATCGCCGGCGCCGGCGCCGACACCGGCAGTGCGGGCGGCTGCAGGACAGGCCGCAAGGCGGGCCGTAAGGCCGCCGCGGTTTCGGCGAAGGACCGCTGCAGCGGGGCCAGGCCCGTCACGGCGGCGAGCGTGGCGCCGGCGGCCAGGCCGAGAAAGCTACGTCGGGGAAGACTCATGCACGCAAGGTTCCGCTTCGACGCGCGCTGCCGCCCGTCGGATTGAGCCCCAGCCATTTCCGATCGCGGGCCACATGCCCGTTGCGCCCGCGGAAGGCAAGCTTGGCCGGGACGCTTTGCGGCCAGGGGCCGCAGGGATGGGCGGCGGCGCGACATTTTCGCGGCCGCCCATCAGCCGGCGCACGCTCAGGCGGCTTCGACGCCGGCGGCGCGGCGGTGCCGGGCGCGCTCGGCGACGACGCGGCCGAGGTCGTGCAGCCAGGCGGTGTGGTGGGTGGCCGCGGCGGGGTCACGCGCCGCGGCCAGCGCCGCCCAGTGGTGGGCCAGCAAGGCGTCGACCTGGGCCGGCTTCAGCCACAGGCCGCCCAGCACATAGTCGCCGCCGGAGACGCGCAGGCTCGGGCCGGGCGGCCGCATCAGGCGGTTGCCGCGTCGGCCAGCGGCCGGATCAGGGCGGCCTGCGCCTCGCTCAGATCCCAGGCGGTCAGGCCGATCAGGTGGTCCGGGGTCTCGTCCTCGGCCAGCCGGGCCAGTTCGCCGCCCAGCCAGTCGTGCCAGGCCATCAGGGCGGCGTCGGGATCGGATCGGGCGGCGGCGAAATCGCGCTTCGACTCCACCCAGGCGGCGAGTCTGGCGCGGATGGGCGTGTCGGTTTGCATTGCCGGAATATTGCAATATGCAAACTATGAAGTCAAGCCAGATATTGCAATATGCAAATTATCGCGGATCGGAGGCTTCAGTCGAGGCGCCGATCAGCCCGCCGCGCGGGCCAGGGCCCTGAGCATGGCCATGGCGTCGGAGCGCTTCTCCTCGGGGATCTCGGCCCAGGCGTCCAGCACGTCGGCCGGAATGTCGCCCGGATTGTGCTCGAGGATCATGCCGGGGGTGGTCTTCAGCGCGGGAGCCAGGCGGCGCAGCCATTTCGGCGACAGCTTGCGGTCGCCAGACTCCAGCAGGCTGATCACCGAGCCGCTGGTCCCGGCCTGATCGGCGAGCTCCTTCTGGGTCAGGCGGCGGAACTCGCGCCAAGCCTTCAGGTGATTGTGGCGATGGCCTTCATCGTCCTGCATGTTCGCATACTGCAATATTGAAGCGGGGCCGTCTCTAGGCAATCTGCAAATATTTTCGCTTGCCTAAAAGTTTGCGTTCTGCAAAGTTGCGCCCATGCGAACAGACAGTGAACAATCCCCAGCCGTCGCCGACAGCGACGAGTTGTGCATGGGCCGCGACCTGCCGGCGGACGCCGCGCCGGTCGCCTTTGTCGACACCCGGCGCTGGCAGTGCGTCTGGCCGATCGACCCGGTCGAGACGCCGGGCCACGCCCGCATGCTGTGCTGCGGCGCAGCCGTCGCGCCCCGATCGCCCTATTGCACCAGCCATGCGGCCAGGGCGCGCCGCGAGACGCCGCCGATCCTGGTCGATCCGCCGGCGCCGGTCGCCGTCGTCCGGCGCTTCGCGGCATGAACGCCCGGTCCGGCCTCAACCGCGTCGCCGATCGCGCCGCCGCCCTGGCCGACCGCAAGGCCGCCGCCAGGGCGCGGCGCACGACCGTGCGCGCCGGTATGGCCGAGCTGGCCCGCGAGGCGCTGCGCCAGCCGTTCCTCGAGCTGTGCGAGCCCGACCTGCGCCGGCTGCTGGCGCGCGAATGCCTCGCCGCCGCCAGCGCGCTGGCCCTGGCCGAACTGGGCGCCACGGAAGCCGGCGCGGTGCTGCAGCTGGAAGCGCGCAAATGCTTCGCCGGCCCCGAACGCGGCCGGCGGCCGTCTCTCGCGCGCCTCGAATGAAGTGCTGCCGACATCCCAGCCCCCCGACTCCTTCTCCCCTCGCGGGAGAAGGTGGCCGGTCGAAGGACCGGTCGGATGAGGGGCCGCGCTGAACTTTCCACGACCGCGCCGGAGCCCTCTTGCCTATCGCCGGCGCGGCCCCTCATCCGCCCCGCCTTCGCGGGGCACCTTCTCCCGCGAGGGGAGAAGGGGCGCCTTTTCCGGCTTGTCCGACCAAACGGAGACCACATGTCGCTCAAAATCCAACCCGTCATCTCCACCCGCGCCCGCGGTCTCACCCTGCCGGCCAACGAGCGCGGGGTGCAGGCGGGTGTGGCGGCGTCGTGGGAGCGGCATCGGCGCAATCTCAGCCACGTCAATCCGAAGACCCGGCAGAAGGCCTGGGACGCCATGGCGGCGATCGAGCGCGGCCTCACCGAGACCCCCGACCGCGACTGGCGGCAAAAGGCCATCGCCGAGACCGTCGCCCTGGCCAGGGGTCGGGGCGAGGAGGTCGAGCCCGGCCGCGAGGGCGCGCGGACCAGGATCCTGTCGCGCGGCGGCTTCGATGCGGCCAGGCGCAAGGGCTATCTCGACGGCCTGCGCGAAACGGCCCAGGAGCTCTGGGACATCGGCCAGCTCTATCAGGACTGTTTCGAGCGGGTCGAAGGCCTGAAGACGCCGGAGCGCACCGGCGGAATGGGTCGCGGGCGGGGCGGGCCGCAACACGCCCTGCTGCACTGCGCCGAGGTGCTGGGCATTCTGCGCAGCGGCCTGCCGGGCGGGC
>DASYAQ010000510.1:0-5945 GCA_036501225.1 Caulobacteraceae bacterium
CGCCGCACGTCGCGGCCTCGTCGGCGGCGCCGCTGGCGGCGGCGAAGCCGCTTGCGCCCGCCAAAGCCAAGCTCGCGGTCCAGGCGGCGGTCAAGCCCGCACAGGCCGCGCCAGCCGCGCCCCTGCCCGCCCAGGTTTCCGGCGCGCGGCTGGCGCCCGGAACGCCGATCCCGCCCGCCGAACTCGAGGCCTTCGTCGACGGCGTGGTGCGCCAGGCCATGGCCTCGCGCCATATCGCCGGGGTCGCGGTCTCGGTGGTGCAGGGCGGCCAGGTGGTCCTGGATAAGGGCTACGGCTTCGCCGGGCCCGGCCGGCCGGTCGACCCGAACACGACGCTTTTCCGTGTCGGATCGATCTCCAAGACCTTCACCTGGATCGCCCTGATGAAGGAGGTCGAGGCCGGGCGGATGCGGCTGGGCGCGCCGATCAATCTGTACCTGCCCGAACCCCTGCAGATCAGGGATCAGGGCTTCAAACGGCCCATCTATGTCCGTGACCTGATGACCCATTCGGCCGGGTTCGAAGACCGCTCGCTCGGTCAATTGTTCGAGGAGGATGCGAGCCGCATCCGTCCGTTGGCGGACTATCTGCGCGAGGAGCGGCCCAGCCGGGTGCGCGAGCCTGGCGTGGTGTCGGTCTATTCCAACTACGGCGCCATGCTGGCCGGCGAGGCGGTGGCCTATGTCGACGGCCACCCCTATCAGGACCTGATCGACGCCGAGATCCTGGGCCCTCTCGGCATGGCCCACACCAGCGCGCGCGAGCCCTATCCGGCCCGCGCCGAGCTGCCCAGGCCGATGCCCGCCGCCCTGGCCGGCGACCTCTCCACCGGCTACCGCTGGGCGGGCGGGACCTATCGGCCGCAGGCCTTCGAATATGTCACCCAGGGGGCCCCGGCCGGCGCCGTGTCGTCGACGGCCGGCGACATGGCCCGCTACATGCTGATGATCCTCGGCGGCGGCCAGCTCGACGGTGCAACGGTCTATGGCCCCGACACCGCCAAGGGATTCCGCACCACGCTGCAGACCTCGGCGCCGGGCGTGAACGGCTGGGACGACGGCTTCATGGAGTTCGCCCTGCCCGGCGGCTTCCGCGGCCAGGGCCATGGCGGCGACACCATGTGGTTCCATTCCATGCTGCTCACCGTCCCGGACCTGAACCTGGGCGTCTTCGTCACCACCAACACCGACACCGGGCCGGAACTGACCACGCTGCTGCCGAAGGAGATCGTCGGCCGCTTCTATGCCGCGCCGCCGACGTCGCCGCGGCCCGGCGTCGCCGCCCTGGCCGACGAGCGGGCCGTCTATGCCGGGACCTATCTTGACGACCGGCGGCCCTATCACGGACTGGAGAAATTCGTCTTCACCCTGATCGGCCAGGCCAAGATCGGCGTGAGCAAGGATGGCCGGCTGCAGACGCCCGGCGACGGCGGAAGCCAGGCCTGGGTTCCCGACGGCCCCGCCGGCCACTTCGTCCGCGTCGACGGGCCGGACACCACCGCCTTCGAGATCCGGGATGGCCGCGCCGTGCGCTGGTACACGGCCTCCGGAGTCACCGCCTTCGACCGGATCGGACCGCTCTATCAGGCGCCGGTGCTGGGCCTGATGGCCGCGCTGGCCGCCCTGGCCTCCATCGCCACCCTTGCGGGCCTGGCGGTGCGCGACACCCGCGAGTCGCGCCAGACCCCGACCCAGGCGCGCGCCAGCCTGGTGCAGACCACCATCTCGCTGCTCTGGCTGGTGGCCATGGCCTGCTTCGCCGCCTGGGCCGCCGGCGCGGGCGACGTCGGCAAGATCATGTACGGCTGGCCGGGGCCGCTGGTGTTGATGGCCTCGGCCTGCGCCCTGGTCGCCGCCCTGCTCACCGTCCTGGTGCTGGTCATGACCCCGGTGGTCTGGCGCGGCGGACGCCGCCTCGACAGTTGGACAATTGGTCGCAAGCTGCGCTTCACCGCGACCACCCTGATCTTCGTGGCGTTTTCCGTGCAATTGCTGATGTGGGGCGCCCTGGCGCCATGGAGCGGATAGCTGGGGACAACCTCGCGGCGTCGCTTGCTCCCAGCCCGGCGCATGGTAAGAGCGTAAGACAGTAAGACGGGAGAATCGCTGGTGGCCATCTTCCTTTCCAAGCTCACCTCCAAGGCGCAGACGGTGATCCCGCGCGAGCTTCGCGCGCGGCTCAACCTGAAGCCCGGCGACGTGGTGCGCTATCGGGTGACCGACACCGGCGTTCTCATCGACAAGCTGCCGCCGCAAGCCGACGAGGACACGTTGGCGGCCTTCGCCGAGTGGGGCTCGCCGGCCGACGCCGCGGCCTATTCCAACCTATGACCGCGCTCTATCGGCCGTTCGACGTGGTGGCGGTGGCCATCGGCGAAGGCGGTGATTCCAAGCGGCGCCCGGCCCTGGTGGTCTCGACGCCGGAGTTCGAGCGTTCGACCGGCCTGGTCTGGGTGGCGATGATCACCGTCTCGGACAAGGACCACCGGTTCGGCGACATCGCCGTGGCCGACCAGACCGCCGCCGGCCTGCCCGCGCCCTCGACCATCCGCGCCTCCAAGCTGGCCACGCTGTCGGTCTCCAAGATCAAGCGCCGGCTGGGCGCCCTCGGCGAAGCCGACCGCGCCGGCGCCCGCATCGCGCTGCGCGCCGCGGCGGGGTTCTTCTAGGGCCTAGCGGAAAACGCCTACGCTCGCCTGACCAAACCAGCGCCGGCCCACGTCTCGGTCGTGCTTGAGTTCGGTCCAGCCGGTACTTGGCAGTGTCGTTCGCGCTTGAGCGGCTTCCGCAAACAGTTGCTCAAGGTCGATCTTGCGAGGCCGATTGTTGAGGGCCGCGAGCCGCGCAATCGGCACGCCGCGACGAGTGATCACGATCTCTTCCTCGAACCGCCTCAGAAGTTCGCAAAGGTGCGCTCTCGCTTCCGCGATGCCGATCTGCACGGTCGCTCTCCCGGTTATGGCGCGAACCAGCATAGTTGCTGTTGCGCGCTGACACACCCCGAACCGTTGCCCGAAACCGCGCGGGCGATTAGACCGCGAGCGGCATCCACCGCTCGGGAACCCTTCATGTCCGCCACGCGCACCGAGACCGACAGCTTCGGGCCCATCGAGGTTCCCGCCGACCGCTACTGGGGCGCCCAGACGCAGCGCAGCCTGGGTAATTTCAAGATCGGCTGGGAGAAGCAGCCGCGCTCGGTGGTCCGCGCGCTCGGCGTCATCAAGCGGGCCGCGGCCGAGGCCAATATCGAACTGGGCAAGCTCGACCCCGTCCTCGGCGAGGCGATCATCGCCGCCGCCCAGGAGGTGATCGACGGCCAGCTCGACGACCACTTCCCGCTGGCGGTCTGGCAGACCGGCTCGGGCACCCAGTCGAACATGAACGCCAACGAGGTGATCTCCAACCGCGCCATCGAGTTGCTGGGCGGGGTGATGGGCTCGAAGACGCCGGTGCACCCGAACGACGACGTCAATGTGAGCCAGTCGTCGAACGACACCTATCCGACCGCCATGCACGTCGCCGCCGCCGAGCAGGTGGTGAACGACCTTTTGCCGGCGCTGGCGCATCTGCATGCGGCGCTGGTCGCCAAGCAGGACGCGTTCAAGGACATCGTCAAGCTGGGCCGCACCCACACCCAGGACGCCATGCCGCTGACCCTGGGCCAGGAATTCTCGGGATATGCGACCCAGGTCGCCAATTCGATCAAGCGGATAGAGCTGACTCTTCCAGGCATCTGTGAACTGGCCCAGGGCGGCACCGCGGTGGGGACGGGGTTCACCGCGCCGATCGGCTTCGCCGAGAAGGTGGCCGAACGCATCGCAGCCATCACCGGCATCGCCTTCGTCACCGCGCCCAACAAGTTCGAGGCCATGGCCGCCCACGACGCCCTGGTCTTCGGCCACGGCGCGATCAACGCCACGGCGACGTCGCTGTTCAAGATCGCCAACGACATCCGGTTCCTCGGCTCCGGGCCCCGCTCCGGCCTCGGCGAACTCAGCCTGCCGGAGAACGAGCCCGGCTCGTCGATCATGCCAGGCAAGGTCAATCCGACCCAGTGCGAGGCCCTGACCATGGTCTGCACCCAGGTGTTCGGCAACCAGGCGACCATGACCTTCGCCGGCGCCTCCGGCCATTTCGAGCTGAACGTGTTCAATCCGGTCATGGCCTACAACTTCCTGCAGTCGGCGCGGCTGATTGCCGATTCCGCGATCAGCTTCACAGACCATTGCGTGGTCGGCATCGAACCGCGGCTGGACAATATCGCGGCCGCCGTCGAGCGCTCGCTGATGCTGGTCACGGCGCTGTCGCCGAAGCTCGGCTACGACACGGCCGCGAAGATCGCCAAGACCGCCCTCAAGAACGGGACCACGTTGCGCCAGGAGGCGGTCGGCGGCGGCTATGTCACCGACGCCGAGTTCAACGCCCTGATGCGGCCGGAGAAGATGATCGGGCCGGGCTGAAGCGCTCCGCGCCTGAGCATCTGTCGCGACCGGGAATTTTCCCGGCCGGCCCGACGTCCTGAATCAGGTGATGAGTCGGTCAGAGCTTTGAATGTCAAAGCAGGACAGACCTGTTATGCATTCGGCGATACCGATCGTTCGCGCCTACGGCCAAGGCTGTTGTGCGACGATCGGCGCGGCGCGTTATCATTCAGAGCCCGTTCAGCCTGACCGGCGCATGGCTGCAAGCCGCAGCCAATTCGAAAGCGAAGCATGTTCGACCAATTGCCGACCGGTCTTAGCCCCAGGCTCGTCTCGCTCGCCACGTCTGTCCCGCCCATCGACCTGCCACAGGAAGAAGTGACCCGCCGGGCGGCCGAGCTCTTCGGGGTTAACTCCTCGGCCTATGAATGGCTGGCGCCGATCTACACCAACGCCGACATCGACAACCGCCATTCCTGCGTGCCGTTCGAATGGTACCTGGAGCCGCACAGCTTCGGCGAGCGCAACGGCCTGTTCCTGGAGAACGCCACCAGGCTGCTGACCGAGGCGGCCGAGGCGGCCCTGGACCAGGCCGGCCTTCAGGCCGACGAGATCGACGCCATCGTCACGGTCTCCACCACCGGCATCGCCACCCCGTCGCTGGACGCGCGGATCATGCGCAACCTGAACTTCCGCGGCGACGTGGAGCGCACGCCGGTGTTCGGCCTGGGCTGCGCCGGCGGCGTGCTCGGCCTGGCGCGGGCCGCGGCCCTGGCGCGGGCCAAGCCGCAGTCGCGGGTGCTGTTGCTGGTGGTCGAACTCTGCGCGCTCACCTTCCGCCACCACGACCGCTCGAAGAGCAATCTGGTGGCCACCGCCCTGTTCGGCGACGGCGCCGCGGCGGCCATCGTCAGCTGCCGCGACGAATACGACCAGGCGCCGCGGCTCGGCCCCGCCGGCGAACACACCTGGCCAGACAGCCTCGACGTCATGGGTTGGGACGTGGCCGACGACGGGTTGAAGGTGATCTTCTCGCGCGACATCCCGACCCTGGTGAAGGACGATCTGCGTCCCGTGGTCGACGCCTTCCTGGCCAGGCATGGCGGGACGCTGAACGATATCGCCGGCTTCATCTGCCATCCAGGCGGGGCCAAGGTGCTGGATGCGCTGGAGGACTGTTTCGGCCTGCAACGCGGCGATCTGGGCATCGCGCGCGAGGTGCTGCGCGCCCACGGCAACATGTCGGCGGTCACGGTGCTTTTCGTGCTCCGCGCGGCGCTCGACGCCGGCGCGCGCGGGCCGCAGCTCTTGACCACGCTCGGGCCCGGCTTCACCGCCGGCATGATGGTGGTCGAGCCGGTCTGAGCCGTCGCGGTCCAGGACGATGCTGCGCAAGCGCTCATTGAGTCTGGCCGGCCACACCACCTCGCTGGCGCTGGAACCCGCCTTCTGGGACGTGCTCGAGGCGATGGCCGCCGAACGCCGGCGCAGCCTGACCGGCGTGATCGCCGAGATCGACGCCGGC
>DASYAQ010000511.1:0-1921 GCA_036501225.1 Caulobacteraceae bacterium
TTCGCCGACCTTGAAAAGGGCGCGCCAGGGCAAAGCCTTTCGATGCTTCAGCACGTGAAGCTCAAGGAAATCACCATGAAGGCCAAGGGCGGCGGCCGGGCCCCGAGCCGCAAGCCCCTCGCGGCCAAGCGCGGCCTGCGCCAGGGTCCGGTCCGAGGCGCCGACCGGTGAGCGGCCCGGCCCGGCCCATTTTGCCGGTCATCCTTTGCGGCGGCGCCGGCGCCCGCCTGTGGCCGGTCTCCACCGAGGCCGCGCCCAAGCCGTTTCACGCTCTGTTGTCCGACCAAAGCCTTTTTCAGATGACGGCGGGACGCATCGCCGGCCATAGCGAGGATGGGTTTCTCGCCCCGATGATCGTCTGTGGACGGACCCATCGCGCCCTGGTCGAAACCCAGCTACGGGTGATCGGCGTCGAGGCGTCGCTGCTGGTGCTGGAGCCCTGCGGCCGCGGCACCGCCCCGATCGCGGCGATCGCCGCGGCCTTGGCCGCCGAGCGTTGGCCAGACGCCGTGGTGCTTTTGCTTTCCGCCGATCATCTGATCACGGACGAGGTGGAGTTTCGCCGCACGGTGCGGCGCGGCGCGGCCATCGCCGACGACTGGATCGTCACCCTCGGCGTCGCGCCGACACGGCCCGAGACCGGCTATGGCTATATCCGGCGCGGCGCGGCGCTGGCCGATGGGCTCTTCAAGGTCGACCGCTTCGTTGAAAAGCCGAACCTCGCGACCGCCGAGGGCTTCGTCGCGGGCGGCGAGCACAGCTGGAACGCCGGCGTCTTCCTGTTCCGGCCAGAGCTGTTGCTCGATCAGCTCAAGGCGTCGCGGCCGGATATCGCGCAAGCCGCCATCGCCGCCTTGCCGCCGCGCGCCGGCGGCGGCGTGGTCGAGCTCGACGAGGCGCGCTTTCACGCCTGCCCGGCCGAATCGATCGATCGGGCGGTGATGGAGAAGACAGCGCGCGCGGCGGTGGCGATCTGCGATTTCGAATGGGCCGACATCGGCGCCTGGAGCGAGGTCTGGCGCTTGTCGCGCCTCGATGCGGCGGAAAACGCCCTGCGCGGTGATGTGAGCGTGGTCGACACCAGCAGCAGCCTGGTCTGGTCCGACGGCCCCAGGGTCGCCGCCATCGGGGTCAGCGACCTGGTCATCGTGGCGACCCGCGACGCGGTGCTGGTGGTTCCACGCGCGCGCGCCCAGGAGGTTCGCGCCGTGGCCGAAAGCGCGGCCCGGCGCGGCCCGGGCGCCGGCTAGGGCCGCTCGGGAATGCAACCGTCGCTCGCGCAAACGGCCGCGGCCAGCAAGACCTGGCTGCTCGAGGCGATGCTGCCGCTGTGGAGCACGGCCGGGTTCGACGAGCGCACCGGCCAGTTCGTCGAGGCCCTGACGCTCGCCGGCGAACCCGTGCCCCTTCCGCGCCGGACCCTGGTGCAGGCGCGGCAGATGTTCGTCGTCTGCGCCGGCGGGCGGCTGGGCTGGAGCGGGCCGTGGCGGGAGCGCGCCACCGCGGCGGGCGAGGCGTTGCTGGCGCGCGGCCGCTCGGACGCCGGGGACTGGATCTACAGTTTCGGCGCCGACGGGGCGCCGGCGGAGGCGCGCGGCGATCTCTACACCCAGGCCTTCGTCGTCTTCGGCATGGCCGAAGCCGGCCGCGCGCTTGACCGCGCCGACTTCATCGCCGCGGCCAAGGCGACCTGCGCGCGGCTCGAGACCGGCTGGGCGGATCCCTCCGGCGGCTTCTTGGAGGGCGATATATCCCCTCATCCTGGCCGGCAAAATCCGCACATGCATCTGCTGGAAGCGTTTCTGGCGCTGCACGCCGCCACCGGCGAGGCCGCCGACCTGGCGCGCGCCGAACGCGTGGCGGCGCTGTTCATGAGCCGTCTGCTGACGGCGCCGGACCACATTCCCGAGGAATTCGACGC
>DASYAQ010000512.1:0-2414 GCA_036501225.1 Caulobacteraceae bacterium
GGTGAAGATGATCAGGGTGCGGTCGATCAGGCCCGACTGGCGCAGCCAGGCCATCAGCACGCCGATCTCGGCGTCGACCCGGCTCATCAGGCCGTAATAGACCGCCTTCAGCCGGCGCAGGCGCCGCTCGTTGTCCATGGCGCGAAACTCGCGCCGGCCGAGCCGCCAGCCCAGCCAGGGATGCTGGCCGGCTTCCGCCTCGGGCGACGCCTTGCGCCTGAAGCCGGGCACGGCGGCCGGATCGTAGAGCGCGTTGTAGGGCTCCGGGGCCACGAAAGGCGGGTGTGGGCGCAGGATCGACAGGTGCGCCACGAACGGGCCCTGCGCCGTCTTCAGATAGTCGATCAGCCGCCCGACCAGGAAGGCGGTGTCGTCGAGCTCGGCCGGCAAGGCCAGCGGCCGGGGATGCGCGGCGCCGTCCTCCCAGTCCGGCCCGCCCGCGCGCAGGCCATAGGCGCGGCCGGGATTGGCCGGGGTCGCATAGCCCTTGGCGTTCAGCCAGTCGGTCCAGGCGACGGGGCGGCCGTCCATGGCGCAGACCGTGCGGATGCCGGGCAGCGGACCCTCATAGGTGAGCAGCCGCGGATCGTCCGCCGCCACGCCGCGCGGATCGACACTGGTGTCGGTATAGCCGAACAACACCGGGTCATAGCCGAGCCGGGCCGCCTCCAGCGCCCAGTTGGTGTGGCGCGCATCCAGCGGCGTGCCGTTGGCATGCGAACGGTGGTTGTGCAGATAGAGCCCGGTATGCAGCGAGGCGCGGCTCGGACCGCAGGGCGCGGTATTGGCGTAGTGGCGGGTGAACGTCACCCCCTCGGCGGCCAGAGCGTCGAGATTGGGCGTCCTGACCGTCGGGTGGCCCAGGGCCGACAGGCAATCGCCCCGCCACTGGTCGGCGGTGATGAAAAGCACGTTCAGCGGCGGCGACATCGGCGGCGCCTCACCCAACCGTGGCGTGCAGGCTGAGCGCTGTCGCCGAGGAGCCGATCGCGACCTCGAACAGCCCCTCCGGCCGCCGCCAGCCAGCGGCCGCAACATCGTAGTCGGCGAGCAGCCGGGGCTCGGCGATGATGGTCACGGTGTGGGTCTCGCCCGGCTCCAGGGCGACCTTGGCCCAGCCGAGCAAGCGCAAGGTCGGTTGGCCGCCGCGCTCGGTCAGGTAGAGCTGCACGGTGTCGGTTCCGGCGCGCGCGCCTGTGTTGGTCACCTCGAGCGCGGCGGTCAGGGCCGAGGCGTCCTCGACGATCAGGTTGGCGTAGCTGAAGCTCGTATAGGAGAGCCCGTGGCCGAAGGCGAACAGCGGGGCGCGGCCGCTGCGGGCGTACCAGCGATAGCCGACATCGGCGCCTTCCGGATAGGTCACGTCGAACCGGCCGCGCTCGATCTCGGCGCCCGGCAGGGCCGGGTTCGGCGTGTCCGCCTCGGACCTCGGAAAGGTCAGCGGCAGGCGGCCGGACGGATTGACCTGGCCGAACAGCACCGCGGCGACGGCTTCGGCGCCGCGCCCTCCCGGGTACCAGGCTTCGAGCACGCCCCGCGCGCGATCCAGCCAGGGCATGGTCACCGGCCCGCCGGTCTGCAGCACCACGACCAGGTTCGGATTGGCCTTGGCGACCGCCTCGATCAGCGCCTCCTGGCCGTTCGGCAGAGCCAGGTCGGCGACGTCGATGAACTCGGTCGTCCACTGCTCGGCGTAGACGACGGCGACATCGCACCGCCCGGCCAGCGCCGCCGCCGCGGCGACATCGGCTCCATCGTCGAACTGCACCGACGCGCTTGGCGCCGCGGCCTTCAGCGTCGAGAGCGGCGACGAGGGCAGGTAGCGCTGGCGCAGGAACGAGGCCCAGCGGCTATTGGACTCGGGCTTGAACTCGCGCGCATAGCCATCCCACGGCACGACGCTGGAGGAGCCGCCGCCCGCCAGAACGCCGATATCGGCGGTGAAGCCGATCACCGCGATCGAGCCGACGTCGCTGGGCAGCGGCAGCACGCCGTCGTTTTTCAACAGCACGATGCCCGCCTCGGCGGCGCGCTGGGCGATGTCGAGGTCGGCCTCCCGATCGATGCCGCCGGCGGGCGGCTCGGGATGGTCGAACAGCCCGTGCTCGAACATCGCCCACAGTATCCGGCGGACCATGTCGTCGAGGCGGCTCTCCGGCAGGCGGCCGGTGTCGATGGCCTCGCCAAGGGTCTGGAAATAGGCCTCGCGGTCGAGTTCCTGGCCGCTTTGCTGGTCCAGCCCGGCGAACGCCGCGGTCTCGGCCGAATGGCAGCCGCCCCAGTCGGACATCACATAGCCCGGATAGGCCCACTCGCCCTTCAGCACCTGGTTCAGCAGAAACGGATGCTCGGCGGCGTAGGTCTGGTTGATGCGGTTATAGGCGCTCATCACCGCGCCCGGCCGGCCGCGCTCG
>DASYAQ010000513.1:0-5011 GCA_036501225.1 Caulobacteraceae bacterium
GAGGTCGCCGAAGCATAGAGGACGTTCATGATCCCCCTGTTCGCGGCGCGCAGGGCTTGGCGCGGCACCTCGATACGGTAGGACGCCCCCATGGCCTCGATGCTCGGATCAAGCTGGTTCAGCAGCAGGATTCCATAGGTCACGTCGCTGTGGCCGGCTGCATAGATGCGCACGGGGATGCCGCCGCACTTCAAGGCCTCGCGATAACGGTTGGTCACCGCCTCATAGGAAAACGTGCCGCATCCCGACCCATTCCCCAGGTTGTTGTTGTCCGACTTGCTGAAACCCAGCGCTTTGAACGGCTCGCCGGGATAGAGGGTGAAGGACCCGTCGGCGGCCTTGATGGTGATCCCGGGGGTGACCAGTTCAGCCGCGCCGGCGTCGACGTCGGGCGCCTGGACCGTTCCGCAGGCGGACAGGCCCATCGCTATCAAGGCCGCCAGCGCCGGAAGTCTCCAACCCATCTGCCGCCCCGTGCTTGAGCCGCGCGCGGAACGACGTCCGCGCCTGTCTGTTCAACGTCGGCGCCGCTGGATTCCGGCCAAGCGGGCGCGCACGGGGCGCCGATCGACGTCTTCACCCGCTGACGACAGGTTGCGAATAGGATAGCCTTGCTCGCCCTTTCGGCTTTTGGAACGCCTCAGACGTGACGCTTGAAGCCATCCGAGCCGCGACACGGCCTGACCACGGCGCGTCGGAGCCGGAAGCGCCGCGTCCGGCCTCGAGCACGCATCCCACCCGGTTCTCGTCGGTGGTTTTCGCCGCCAAGGCGGTGGCCTTCCGGGCGCGCCGGCTCATGGCCGACCTGCGCGCGCCGCCGCCGCGCCTGTCGACCGGCGGCGCGGACCTGGTGCGGACCGCCGGAGCCTCCCGATCGGCCCTGTGGTCGGACGAGACCATCGCCGAACGCACGCTGCAGCTGGGCAAGGTGCAGAACCTGCGCGTCGCGGCCCGCGCGCTGGACGAGCTGTTCATCCCCGCCGGCGCGGTGTTCAGCTTCTGGCGCCATCTCGGCCTGCCATCGGCCGCGCGCGGCTACGCCAGCGGCCGCATGCTGCAGCAGGGCTGCATGGTCGCCTCGACCGGCGGCGGGCTGTGCCAGCTTTCCAATGCGCTCTACGAGGTCGCGCTGCAGGCCGGCTGCCGCATCGTCGAACGCCACTCGCATTCGCGCATCGTCCCGGGCTCGCTCGCCGCGGCGGGGCGCGACGCCACCGTGGCCTGGAACTATGTCGATCTCCGCTTCACCGCCGAGCGCGACCTGCGCCTGTCGGTGCGGCTGGATCGCGACACGCTGACCGTCCGCCTGCTCGGCGCGGACGAAGCCGTGACCGGCGCACCGGCGGCGACGGCGATGGGCGCGCCGCTCATCCTGGCGCGAAGCTGCGCCTCGTGCGGCGAGACCGAGTGTTTCATGCATGAGGGTGTCGGTCCCGCGGTCGATGTCGCGCGCCGCGCCTTTCTGGTCGACGAGGCGTGGCCGGAGTTCAAGAAATACGTCCAGGAAACCGGCGGCCCCACCGACCGCCTGGGCCTGCCGCTGGACGGCGCGGCGCTGGGCCTTGCCCGCTACGCCTGGCCCACCAACGGTTTTGCCGGCGTGTCCAGCGCCCCGGTCGAGGCGCTGCGCCGCAGTCTGGCGCTCCGGCGCGCCGGTGGGCAGGGCGCCGCCCGGCGAAACGCCGAGCTGGAAGCCGCGCGCCGCATCGCCGGGCGGCTGTCGAAGATGCTGTCGCCCGAAATCGTCTCGGTCACGGTGGCCCAGTCCTATCTGCCCTTCCTCTGGCGCGACGGCGTCCTGGGCGGGCGCGAGGTCACGGTGCTGATGACCCGGCTGCCGATGACGGTGCTGCAGGCGCGGCTGGACGCGGCGGCGGCCGCAGAACCGCTCCAGGCCACCCTGGCCGATTTCCGCGCCCCGGCCTGGCTGGCGGCGGCCGAGGCCGAGGCCCTGGCGGACGCGGTTGGCATCGTCACACCGCATGCGGAAATCGCCGCCCTGTTCGGCGCACGCGCGCTGCGGCTGCCCTGGCATGCGGAACCGCGCCGGGCGAGGGACCCAAGGCCCGTTCGCCGCATCGCCTTTCCGGGTCCCACGGTGGCCCGCAAGGGCGCCTACGCCCTGCGCGAGGCGGCGATGGCGCTGGATCTCGAGGTCATGCCCCTGGGGGCCGAACTGGAGGGCGACGGCTTCTGGGCCGGTGTCCGCATCGCGCCGGTGGGCGACTGGACCACGGTCGACGCGGTGGTGCAGCCGGCCGTGGTCGAGGACCAGCCGCGCCGGCTGCTCGCGGCGCTGGCCGCCGGCGTGCCCGTCATCGCCACCGCGGCCTGCGGGCTTGATCCGCAGCCGGGGCTGGTTCTGCTGCCGCAAGGGAATGCCGAGGCCCTGATTGCGGCCCTGTCTGTGATGATGGATACCGGTTCGGAACCGGATGACGGCCGGGGGGCGTGAAGAGACCGAGTAGCGTAGGGGGCTGGATGTACGATCTTATCGTTGTTGGCGGCGGCATCGGCGGGTCGGCCTTGGCGACCGTGATGGCGCGGGCCGGCAAGTCGGTGCTGCTGCTGGAACAGTCGACGGTCTACCAGGACCGGGTCCGCGGCGAGTGGATCGCGCCCTGGGGCGTCGCCGAGGTGCAGCAACTTGGCCTGTATGCGCTGCTGATGGGGGCGGGCGGCCACCATATCGGCCGCCACGTCACCTATGACGAGTCGCGAGAGCCGGCGGAGGCCGAGGCGGGCGGCCTGCCGCTGAACCTGTTCAAGCCTGGGGTGCCGGGGCCGCTCTGCCTGCGCCATCCGCACCACTGCCAGACCCTGTTCGACGAGGCGGCCCGCGCCGGCGCCGAGGCGCTGCGCGGCGTCAACCTGGTCGATGTGGCGACCGGCGCGCATCCGCGGGTGACCTATGAGATCGATGACCGCACGGTGGAGGCGACCGGACGGCTCCTGGTCGGCGCCGACGGACGCACCTCGCAGGTGCGCGAGGCCGGCCGCATCGTGCTGCACCAGGACCGGCCGCACCACTGGTTCGCCGGCCTGCTGGTGGACGGCGCCGAGGGCTGGGACGCGGATCTGCAGGCCATCGGCACCGAGGGCGATTTCGGCTTCCTGGCCTTCCCGCAAGGCGGCGGCCGGGTGCGCATCTACGGCGGCTATCCGCTGGAGCAGAGCCAGCGCTTCAAGGGCCCGGAGGGTCCGCGCCGCTTCCTCGACACCTTCGCCATGACCTGCTGTCCGGCCAACCGGCACCTGGTCGCCGGAGAACCGGCCGGGCCGCTGTTCAGCTATTTCAACAACGATTCCTGGACCGACGAGCCCTTCGCCAAGGGGGTGGTGCTGATCGGCGACGCCGCCGGCTGGAACGACCCGATCCTCGGGCTGGGCCTGTCGATCACCTATCGCGACGTGCGCATCGTCAGCGACCTGCTCAAGGCCAATGACGACTGGGCGGCGCTGTCCTTCGCCAGCTATGCCGAGGAGCGCAGCGAGCGCATGCGCCGACTGCGCTTTGTCGCCAGCCTGCAGGCGACCATCGACATGGAGTTCGGCGACCAGGCCAAGGCGCGCCGGCGCAGCCTGTTCGACCGCTCGGCCGCCGACCCGAGCCTGGGCGCCCACAACCTGGCCGTCCTGGCCGGGCCGGAGAGCCTGCCGGCCGCGATCTACACCGACGACCATCGCGCTCGTGTCCTCGGCGCATGAGCCCGCTCGCGCGTCCCGACATCCGCCGACCGGGTGCGGTGGACGCCGGCTGGCTGACGGCGGTCCTGCAACAGGCCGGCATCGACGCCGTCGTGCGCGGCTTCACCGCCGCCAATGTCGGCACCGGCCAGATCGGCGAGAGCGTCCGGTTCGCGCTCGACTATGCGCGCGGCGGCGACGAGGCGCCGGCCTCGCTGGTCGGCAAGTTCCCGTCGTCGGGCGAACAGAGCCGCAGCACCGGCGTCGCGTTGGGCAACTACATCCGCGAAGTGCGCTTCTATCAGCAGCTCGCGCCGACCGCGCTGATCCACACGCCGCGCTGCTATTTCACCGACGTCGACGAGGCGACCAGCGAGTTCGTCCTGATGATGGAGGACCTGTCGCCGGCCGAGCAGGGCGACCAGCTCGCCGGCGTCAGCCTCGACCAGGCCCGGCTGGCGGTGGTCGAGGCGGCCAGGCTGCACGCCTCGCACTGGGGTGACGACAGCCTGGACGAGCTGCCCTGGGTCTCGGGCTCCAGGGCCTCCGCGCCCAGCGTCGCCTCCGACGGCATGGTCGCCGCGCTGTGGCAGGGCTTCCGGCAACGCTACGGGCCGCAGCTGAAACCGCACTGGATCGAGGCCGGCGAGCGGCTGTCTGCGCGCTTCGGCGAGTTCACGACCCGGCATGACGGGCCGCGCTGCCTGACCCATAACGACTATCGGCCGGACAACATGATGTTCGCCAGCGCCAGCGGCGGCCATCCGCTGACCGTGCTCGACTGGCAGTCCTTCGCCTATGGCGCCGGGCCGACCGACCTGGCCTATTTCCTGGCCGGCGCGGTGTCGCCGGAGGTTCGCCGCGCCCACGAGGCGGAGTTCCTCGACCTCTATCTGACCACCCTGACCGAGCTGGGCGTCAGCGGCTACGGCATGGACGATCTGAAGCGCCACTACGGCCAGGGCGCCTATCTGCTCTTCGTCACCGCCTTCTTCGCCGCCATGGTGGTCACCCAGACCGAGCGCGGCGACGAGATGTTCCTGCGCATGCTCGGCGGCGCCGCCGACCACATGGCCGACCACGGGGCCTAGCCGAACAGCTCCATCTGGTTCGGATCGGCCGAGGGGCGCTGGAAGAGGCCGAGTTCCATGGGCGGGAAGGGGCGGTCGAGGCCGAACTTGCGCACGGCCAGGCGGAAGCGGGTGGCGATCAGCTCGGCCACCGGGCCTTCGCCGCGCATGCGCTTGCCCCATTCCGGGTCGTAGTCGCGGCCGCCGCGCATCTGGCGCACCAGCGACATCACCCGCCGCGCCCGGTCCGGCCG
>DASYAQ010000514.1:0-3574 GCA_036501225.1 Caulobacteraceae bacterium
GTGCTGTCCGGCACCCGCCAACCGGCGCTCGACGCCCTGGCCGGCGAGCTGGGCGAGCGCGCCAGGACCCTGACCTGCGACCTGACCGACCCGGCCAGCGTCGACGGCCTGATCGGCGCGGCCGACGCGCTGGGCGCGCCGATCGACATCCTGGTCGCCAATGCCGGGGTCACCCGCGACAACCTCTTGGTGCGGATGAAGGACGAGGAGTGGGACGCCGTCCTGCGGGTCAATCTCGACGCCTATTTCCGGCTGTCGCGCGCGGCGCTGCGCGGCATGATGCGCCGCCGCTGGGGGCGAATCATCGGCATCACCTCGATCGTCGGCGTGATGGGCAATGCCGGTCAGGCCAACTACGCCGCCTCCAAGGCCGGCATGATCGGTTTCACCAAGTCTCTGGCCCAGGAGGTCGCCCAGCGCTCGATCACGGTCAATTGCGTGGCGCCCGGCATGATTGTCAGCCCGATGACCGATGCGCTGACGGATCAGCAAAAACAGATGATTATGAGCCGGATTCCGGCCGGACATCTGGGCGCCGGCGAGGATATCGCCGCGGCCTGCGTCTATCTGGCCTCGGATGAGGCGGCCTACGTCACCGGCCAGACCCTGCACGTCAATGGCGGTATGGCCATGGTTTGAGCTTGAGACCGGCCGCTAGTCTGGCCAAAAGGAACATGCTACGCCCAAAATCGACTGGGCCAGCTTAACTAGATCAAAGGCTCGAGAAACAGAGGTTCAGTTCGGACGCGGCGCGCTGTCGCTCGCAACCGATCACCTAGACAAGGGGTTAGAAGCGTATGTCCGATACACTCGAACGCGTCCGCAAGATCGTGATCGAGCACCTGGACGCCGATCCGGAGAAGGTCACCGAAAAGGCCTCCTTCATCGACGACCTGGGCGCCGACAGCCTCGACAACGTCGAACTCGTCATGGCCTTCGAGGAAGAGTTCGACATCGAGATTCCCGACGACGCGGCCGAACATATCCAGACCGTCGGCGACGCGGTGAAGTTCATCGACGAGCGGCTCGCCGCCTGATCTCGTCTCCCGGGCCATCTAAAGCCGTCGCGCCGCGTGCAGACTCGCGGGCGACGGCTTAATGCTATCCGAGCCACAGTGAAGGACACCTCATGCGCCGCGTCGTCATTACCGGTCTGGGCATGGTCACCCCGCTCGGCTGGGGCGTGCAGAACACCTGGTCGGCGCTGATCGCGGGCAAGTCCGGCGCCGGCCGCATCACCGCCTTCGATACGACGGACTATGCCTGCCAGGTGGCCTGCGAGGTTCCGCGGGTCAGCGGGCGCGGCGGCGGCGGCGTCGATATCGTCGGCTCCTTCGATCCCGACAAGGTGATGGCTCCGCGCGACCAGCGCCGCATCGACGACTTCATCCTCTATGCGGTGGCGGCCTCGGAAGAGGCGCTGAACGACGCCAATTGGATGCCGCAGACCGAATCGGACAAGGAGCGCACCGGCGTCATCCTCGGTTCTGGCATTGGCGGCCTGGAGACCATCGCCGCGACCGCGCTGGAGTTGCAAGAGAAGGGCCCAAGGCGGGTCAGCCCCTTTTTCATTCCGTCGGCCCTGATCAACCTGGCCTCGGGCCAGGTCTCGATCCGCTATGGCCTGAAGGGACCGAACCACTCGGTGGTGACCGCCTGCGCCACCGGCGCCCACGCGGTCGGCGACGCCGCGCGGCTCATTCAGTTCGGCGACGCCGACGTCATGGTCGCCGGCGGGGCCGAAGCCGCGGTCTGCCCGCTGGGCATCGCCGGCTTCATCGCCTGCCGCGCCATGTCGACCAACTTCAACGACGCGCCGGAACGGGCGTCCCGGCCCTATGACAAGGACCGCGACGGCTTCGTCATGGGCGAGGGCGCCGCGGCCCTGGTGCTCGAGGAGTACGAGCACGCCAAGGCGCGCGGCGCGCAGATCTATGCCGAGGTGTCGGGCTACGGCCTGGCCGGCGACGCCTTCCACATCACCTCGCCGGCCCCGGACGGCGACGGCGGTTTCCGCGCCATGAAGGGCGCCATCGGCCACGCCGGGATCGATCCGTCGGAGATCGACTACATCAACGCCCACGGCACCTCGACGCCGGTCGGCGACGAGATCGAGCTGGGCGCCGTCGAGCGCCTGCTGGGTCAGGCGGCCGGCAAGGTCGCCATGTCGTCCACCAAGTCGGCGATCGGGCACCTGCTGGGCGCGGCCGGCGCGGTCGAGGCCGCCTTCACGGCGCTGGCCATCCGCCACCAGATCGCCCCGCCGACGATCAATCTGGACAATCCGTCTGTCGACACGCCGATCGACCTGGTGCCGCACAAGGCCAAGCCGATGAAGATCGACGTGGCGCTGTCCAACAGCTTCGGCTTCGGCGGCACCAACGCCTCACTGGTCCTGAAGAAGGTCTCGTGAGCGAAAGGGGCCCGATTCGCACGCCGCCCCGCGGGCTCTCCCTGACCCGGCGGCTGGCGATCACGGGCGGCAGCGGCCTGGCCACGCTCGGCGTCTTCCTGATGCTGGTCGCCCTGATCGCCGTCTGGCTCTACCAGGGGCCAGGACCGGCCGCGCACAACGGCGCGCCGACCAATGTGATCCTGCGTCCCGGCGCCAGCCTGCCCGAGATCGCCTCGACCCTGAAGCGCGACCACGCCATCGGCTCGTCGACCATCTTCGTCATCACCGCCCAGATCAGCGGCGCCGCCCGCCATCTGAAGGCCGGCGAGTACGACTTCGCGCCGCACGCCTCGATGGCCAGCGTCATGGGCAAGATCCGGCGCGGCGAGATCGTCCACCACATGCTGACCATCCCGGAAGGCCTGACCTCCGAGGCCGCCGTCGACGTGCTGGCCGGCTCCGACATCCTGACCGGCTCGGCCCCGATTCCGCCCGAGGGCGCCATCCTGCCGGAGACCTACGAGGTCCGGCGCGGCGAGGATCGCGCCGCGGTGCTGCAGCGGATGATGGACGCCCGCGACCAGCTGTTGGCCGGGCTTTGGGCGCAGCGGCGGCCCGACCTGTCGCTGGCGACGCCCGAGGAGGCGGTCATCCTGGCCTCGATCGTCGAAAAGGAGACCGCGCTGGCCAGTGAGCGGCCGCGGGTGGCGGCGGTGTTCCTCAATCGCCTGCAGAAGGGCATGAAGCTCGAATCCGACCCGACCGTCATCTTCGGTCTCAGCCGCGGGGTTCCGCTCGGACGCGGCTTGCTGGCGTCTGAACTAAAGGCGTCAACGCCCTATAATACCTATGTAATTGCGGGTTTGCCGCCGACGCCGATCTGCAATCCGGGCCGGGCGTCGCTGGCGGCGGTGCTGGACGCGCCGCGCACCGACGAGCTCTATTTCGTCGCCGACGGTTCGGGCGGCCACGCCTTCGCCAGCACGCTCGCCCAGCATCAGCAAAACGTCGCGCGTTGGCGGGTGATTGAACGCCAGCAACTGGCCGCCCAGGCGACAGTTCCCCAGCCGACATCCAAGGCTGCGCACTGATATGCCGCTGTCGGGAATGACCGGCTTCGCCCGGCGAGAAGGATCGCTCGGGTCGTGGAGTTGGTCGGTCGAGGCCCGGTCGGTCAAC
>DASYAQ010000515.1:0-1808 GCA_036501225.1 Caulobacteraceae bacterium
TGGGAAGGTGAGGGGTTACGCCGCTGGTCGATCGCGTCAGCTCGGCGGGCAGCCTTGGAAGACGCCGGCTTTCATCACCGTGAGGGTCGCCAGGTTCAGCGGCATCAGCGGCGACATCGAGGTCGAGCCCTTGCCGGTGAAGAGGTCGATGCGGCCGCGGTGGATCGCGCCGCCGACGTCGGAGGCGTACCAGTAGCCATCGTGGCGCGAGCCGTCCGGCATCGGCAGGCCGACCGTCTCCTTGATGAAGAGGATGGTGTGGCGCGGCAGGTCGACGCCATCGACCGCGGCGGTGCGCATCGCCACCACCTTGCAGCCCAGCGAGTCGAGCGCGCGGATGCCGCGCTCGCCGGCATGGTAGAGCGTGGCCCGCAGGTAATAGTCGGCCGAGCCGGGCAGGGCGCCGGTGATGGCGGAGGTGATCAGGTCGCCCAGAGGATCGGCGGGAGGCGGCGGCGTCGGAGCCTGGTCGGATTTGACCGGACTCGGCTGGGACGCCGGCTCGGCGTATGCCCCGGATGACGCGGCCAGGGCGCACGCCAGCGTGGCGAGGCATGCCAGGAAGCGCTTCATCAGCTATTTCCCTGTTGTTTCTCGTCGCGTTGTGAAGCCTGTCGTACAGACGTCACAATTCGACGGCAAGCTGAAATGAGGTCGCAGGCATGATCACCATTTACGGCGATCCGATCTCGGGAAATTGTCTGAAGGTCAAATGGGCCTGCGAAAGGCTCGCGATTCCATTCATTTGGGTCGATGTTGACGTTGTTAAGAACGAGACCCACAGCGACCAATTCCTGACCCTCAATCCGGCCGGCCAGGTCCCCACTATTGTGCTCGCGGACGGCCGTCCGCTGGCGCAGTCCAACGCGATCCTGCTGCATCTGGCGGAGGGCTCGGACCTGATCCCCGCCGAGTCGTACCAGCGCGCGAAGATGCTCGAATGGCTGTTCTGGGAGCAGTACAGCCACGAGCCGACCATCGCGGTGGCGCGCTTCCGGATGAAGTATCTCGGCCGGCCGAGATCCGAGCTCGACCCGAAGCTGATCGCGCGGGCCGAAGCGGCGTTGGGGCTGATGGACCGGGCCCTCGCCGAGCGAAACTTCCTCGTCGGCGACGAACTGACCCTGGCCGACATCGCCCTGGTCGCCTACACCCGCTTCGCCGCCGACGGCGGCTTCGTGCTCGCCGACTATCCCGCGGTGGATAGCTGGGTGCGGCGCGTGGAGCGGGCGCTGCCGATCAGGGATCCCAGATGAGAGCACCGATCGGCCCGGCATTGGCGGCGGCCCTGGCGTTCGGCGCGGCCGGCCAGGCGATGGCCTGGGGCTCGAGCGGCCACCGGGTGATCGGCGAGGCGGCGATGCAAGCCTTGCCGGCCGAGCTGCCGCCGTTCCTGCGCGGCGCGGACTCGGCGACCGCGGTCGGCGAGCTCAGTCGCGAGCCCGACCGCTCCCGCGGCGCCGGCAAGGCGCACGACGCCGACCGCGACCCCGGCCACTTCGTCGACGGCGGCGACGACGGCAAGATCGGCGGGGCAGTCTCGTTCGCGGCTCTGCCGCCGACCCGCGATGACTACGAGACGGCGCTGCGCGCCGCCGGGACCAGCAGCTGGAGGATGGGCTATCTGCCCTATTCGATCATCGAGGACTGGCAGCAGCTGGTGAAGGACTTCGCCTATTGGCGGGTCGACGACGCCGGCGCCCGCAACGCGGTCAATCCCGCGCACCGGATCTGGCTGGAGGCCGATCGCGCCCGCCGCCAGGCCCAGATCCTGGTCGACATCGGCCTGCTCTCGCACTTCGTCGGCG
>DASYAQ010000516.1:0-3642 GCA_036501225.1 Caulobacteraceae bacterium
CCGTATCCTTCATCCCTGGCCGGACAAGCGCTTCGCCGTCAGACATCCAAGGTGGGAGCCGGATGCCTTAATCGGGCCCGTCCGGTTCTGTGCGGGGGGCGCTCAGCAATGAGCGTCCCTACCGCGATCGTACGCATCCCCGAGCCTGGGATCGGATGCCGAACGCGGGAAGATGCGTACGTGTCCCCAATTTTCCGCCGCCTCCGCGGGGAGAATATCAGAACAAATCGCCCTGATCCGCCCCGGCGCCGATCGAGCGCCTGGCCGTGCGTGTGGGCGCGCGGGCTTCGCCATCGACAACGGCGCCGCGGTCGCCGTCCTTGAAGACCAGCTTGACACCTTCGCCTGCGCGCAGTTCCGCGGCGGTGCGGGCCAGGGTTCCGTCGGCGTGGTGCACGCGGGCGAAGCCGCGGACGAGCGGCCCGTCCGGATTGAGGCTCAGGCGCAGCTTGTCCAGGCCGACCAGCACGTCGCGGGCGCGGGCCAGGCGGCGGTCGGCCGCGGGGCGCAGGCGGCCGGAGACGTTGGCCAGCTGTTCGGCCATGGCCTGGCGGCGTCGGATCAGCAGCGAGGGGCTGAGCCGGGTCGCCACGCGCACCAGCTCGCGCTCGTGCACCGCGGCGTTCTTCGCCAGCGCGGCGCTCAGGCGGCCGGCGGAGAGGTCGAAGCGCTGGCTGGCCAGGGCCAGCACGTCGGCCGGCCGCGGCAGGCCGCGCGCGGCGGCGGCCAGCTGGTGACGGCGCTCGTCGAGGAAGCGGGCGGCGATGCGGATCAGCCGGCGCTCCTGATCGGCCAGCCCGGCGCGCAGCTCGGCCAGCACCGGGGTCGCCATCTCGGCGGCGGCGGTCGGGGTCGGCGCGCGGCGGTCGGAGACGAAGTCGATCAGGGTGGTGTCGGTCTCGTGGCCGACGGCGGAGATCAGCGGAATGGCGCTGGCCGCGGCCACCCGCGCCAAGGCCTCGTCGTTGAACGCCCAAAGGTCCTCGACCGAGCCGCCGCCGCGCGCCACGATGATCACGTCGGGCCGTGGCGGGTCGCCGCCGGCCGCGATGGCGTTGAAGCCGGTGATGGCCGCCGCCACCTGGGCCGCGGCCTGGTCGCCCTGCACCACCACCGGCCAGACCACGACGCGGCAGGGCCAGCGGTCGCGGATGCGATGCAGGATGTCGCGGATCACCGCCCCGGTCGGGCTGGTGATCACGCCCACCACCGCCGGCATGGCCGGCAGCGGCCGCTTGCGCTCGGGGGCGAACAGCCCCTCGGCCGACAGCTTGGCCTTCAGCCGCTCGAGTTGCGCCAAGAGGGCGCCGACGCCGGCCGGCTCCAGGGTCTCGATGACGATCTGGTACTTGGACGAGGCCGGATAGGTGGTGATCCGCCCGGTGACGATCACCTCCATGCCCTGTTCCGGCCGGCAGCCCAGCCGGGGCGTCTGGGTCTTCCAGACCACGCCGTCGATGCAGGCCTTGTCGTCCTTCAGGCTCAGATAGATGTGGCCGGAGGCGTGGCGGGTGACCTTGGAGAGTTCACCGCGCAGGCGCACGAAGCCGTAGGTATCCTCCAGCGTCCGCTTCAGCGCGAAGGCCAGTTCGGAAACCGTATAGGCCGGCGCGTTGTCGGCGACGGCGGGCGTATCGGCGAGACTCATGCCCATAAACATAGGCGCTCGCGTCGAGTCGTGGCAGTAGGCGCGGGCCTGAGCAACCACCGCCCGCGGAGGCCAGCCCTTTGAACATCCTGCTCGTCGGCTCCGGCGGCCGCGAACACGCCCTGGCCTGGAAGATCGTCCAGTCGCCCTTGCTGACGCGCCTGGTCTGCGCGCCGGGCAATCCGGGCATGGCCGGGCTGGCGGAGACGCGGGCGGTGGCGGCGACCGATGTCGCCGGGCAGGTGGCGCTGGCGCGGGAGATGGCCGCGGATCTGGTGGTGATCGGGCCGGAGAGCGCGGTGGAAGTCGGTCTGGCCGATGCCCTGGCCGAGATCGGCATCGCCTGTTTCGGCCCGACGGCGGCGGCGGGTCTTCTGGAGACTTCGAAGGCCTTCACCAAGGCCTTTTGCGACCGTTACGGCCTGCCGACCGGGGCCTATGAGGTGTTCGAGGCGCCTGAGCCGGCCAAGGCCGCGCTCGATCGATTCACCGCCCCCTATGTGATCAAGGCCGACGGGTTGGCCTCGGGCAAGGGCGTCACCATCGCCGCCACGCGCGCCGAGGCGGAAGCCGCGATTGACAACATGCTGGGCGGCGGTTTCGGCGCGGCCGGGGCGCGGGTGGTGGTCGAGGAATTCCTGGTCGGCGAGATCGCCTCGCTGTTCGCTCTGTGCGACGGCCGCGACAGCCTGATGTTCGGCGGGGCCCAGGACCACAAGCGCGCCTTCGACGGCGACTTGGGCCCGAATACCGGCGGCATGGGGACATACTCGCCGGCGCCGGTGCTGACCGATGTGGTGATCGAGCAGGCGCGAACGCGGCTGATCGAGCCCGCCTTCGCCGGCATCGCCGCCGAGGGCGCGCCCTATCGCGGCGCGATCTACTGCGAGATCATGGTCACCGCCGATGGGCCCAGGCTGGTCGAGTTCAACGTCCGCTTCGGCGACCCCGAATGCCAGGTGCTGATGCTGCGGCTGGAAAGCGACGTCGTGCCCTATCTGCTGGCCGCCGCCACCGGCCGCCTGGCCGAACAGGCGGCGCCGGTCTGGCGCGACGAGGCGGCGATCTGCGTGGTGCTGGCGCCCCAGGGCTACCCGGGACCGTCGCCACAAGCCGGCTCGGTGATCCGAGGCGCGGAAGGCGACCTGGGCGAGGGCGTTGTCGTCTTTCATGCCGGCACCTCGCGGCGCGCTGACGGGGCGCTGATCGCCGGCGGCGGGCGGGTGCTGAACGTCTGCGCCACCGGGCCGACCTTGCAGGTCGCCCGCGACCGCGCCTATGCGGCCATCGCCCGGATCGACTGGCCGGGCGGTTTCCACCGCACCGATATCGGCTGGCGCGCTCTGGGCTGAGGCCTTGGGGGCCGAGGGGTTGGCGCCCGCCGTCGTGGCTCGCTAAGGTGCCGCGATAAAATCCGACCGTATTTGAGGAAACGCCAAGATGGCCGACGACAAGACGGCAATTGCAGCCGAAGAGCACACCCGTGAAGTGACCAATTCCGGCACCAAGGAGGTCGCCGAGACCCACAGGTTCGACGAAGGCAAGCTCGCCGACTGGATGAGCGCCAATGTCGCGGGCTTCGCGGGCCCGCTCGATGTGCGCCAGTTCAAGGGCGGCCAGTCCAACCCGACCTATCAGCTGACCACGCCGGGCCAGAAATACGTCATGCGGCGCAAGCCCCCCGGCAAGCTCTTGCCGTCGGCCCATGCGGTCGACCGCGAGTATCGTGTCATCACCGCGCTTTATCCCACCGGGTTCCCGGCTCCGAAGACCTATGGTCTGTGCACGGATGATAATGTCATCGGCACCATGTTCTATGTCATGGACATGGTCGAGGGTCGCATCCTGTGGGACCAGACCCTGCCCGACTATCAGCCGGCCGAGCGCCACGCCATCCACATGGCGGCGCTGAAGACCCTGGCCGACCTGCACAACACCGACTACGAGAAGATCGGCCTTGGCGACTACGGCCGGCCCGGCAACTACATGCTGCG
>DASYAQ010000517.1:0-2207 GCA_036501225.1 Caulobacteraceae bacterium
GCCCTCACCGATTCAAACTCCAATTCAGCGGCTGCTGAAATGATCCGAGCCAGCCTGTCCAGGCTGTAACCCCTCACCCTCCCGCTGCCTTCGGCGCGGGCCCCTCCCTCTCCCTCTGGGAGAGGTCCTGGAGGAACGGCCTCGCCGCGAATCCTATTCGATTGCCAGCCCTTCCATCCCCGCTTCGCGCCAGGCGCGGATGAGGTCGAAGAACTTCAGCGAGCCGGGGCCGTAGAGGCCGTCGAACAGGCCGGCGCCTTTTCCGGCGCTGCCCTCGCCGTTGTAGTAGCCGGGGGTGCAGGCGATGCGGAAGTCGAGATTGGCCCTGGCGTTGTCCTGGATGGTCTGCACCCAGCCGGCCTCGGCCGCCGCCGTCGGCTCGACCACCGAGGCCTGGCGCAGGCTGGCCTCGCCGATCACCTCGGCGATGTGTTGCGCCTGTTCGTCCAGGAGGTGCGGGAAGTTGGGCGTCAGCGTGCTCTGGTTGACGCCCATGTGGAAACAGTTGGGGAAACCGTGGCTCATGAAGCCGTGCAGCGTCTTCAGGCCGCCGCTCCAGTGGTCGGTCAGGGTGCGCCCCTCCCGCCCATGAATCTCGAACCCGGCCCGGCGTGTGTAAGAGGTTCCGACCTCGAAGCCGGTGGCGAAGATGATGCAGTCGACCTCATAGGCGACCCCGTCGACGATCAGGCTGGTCTCGGTCACCTGCTCGACGCCTTGCCCGCCGGTGTCCACCAGGGTGACGTTCGGCCGGTTGAAGGTGGGAAGATAGTCGTCGTTGAAGGTCGGGCGCTTGCAGAACTGGCGATACCAGGGCTTCAACGCCTCGGCCGTCGCCGCATCGCTGACCAGGTCCCCGACCCGGGCGCGGATCTGGTTCATCTTGCGGAAGTCGGCCAGCTCCATCTGGGCCGGGATGTCCTCGGGCGCGACGGTCTTGCCGGACTGGAAGGCGGCCACCGACATCAGGCTGCGGATGATGTCGGTCCAGCCGTCGGAGACCAGGTCCTCGTCCTGGTGACCGCCCGAGACCAGGATGTTGAAGTTCTGCATCCGCCGCTTCTGCCAGCCCGGCTCCAGCGAGGCGGCCCAGTCGGGATCGGTCGGCCGGTTGCCGCGCAGGTCGACCGAGGAGGGCGTGCGCTGGAAGACGTAGAGATGCTTGGCCGCCCGGCCCAGGTGCGGCACCGACTGGATGGCCGTGGCCCCGGTGCCGATGATCGCCACCCGCTTGTCGGCCAGGCCGGCCAGGTTCCCCGACGAGTCGCCGCCGGTATAGGCGTAGTCCCAGCGGCTGGTGTGGAAGCTGTGCCCCTTGAAGCTCTCGATGCCCGGGATGCCGGGCAGTTTCGGCCGGTTCAGCGGGCCGTTGGACATGACCACATAGCGGGCCTTGATCGCGTCGCCGCGATTGGTGGCGACCAGCCAGCGCTTTTCGTCCTCCAGCCAGCGCAGATCGAGAATCTCGGTCTGGAACAGGGCATGCCTGTAGAGGTCGAAGGTCTCGCCGATGCGCCGGGCATGGGCGCGGATCTCGGCGGCGTAGCTGTACTTCTCCTTGGGGATGTAGCCGGTCTCTTCCAGCAGCGGCAGGTAGATGTAGCTCTCGATGTCGCACTGGGCGCCGGGATAGCGGTTCCAGTACCAGGTGCCGCCGAAGTCGCCGCCCTTCTCGACGATGCGGACGCGCTCCAGCCCCGCCTCGCGCAGCCGGGCCGCCGCCATCAGCCCGCCGAAGCCGCCGCCGATGACCAGGGCGTCGACCTCGTCGCTCAGGGCCTCGCGCGTGAAGCCCGGCTCGACATAGGGGTCGTCGATATAGTGGCCGAAATCGCCCTTGATCTCGACATACTGGGCGTTGGCGTCGGGCCTGAGCCGCTTGTCGCGCTCGATGCGGTACTTTTCGCGCAGCGCGTCGGGATCGAAGTCCAGCGCCGGCTCGGCGGCGGCGGGTTCCAGCGTATCGAGGCTCATGCGGCGCTCCGGTGTGACGGCTCAGGGCAAGTGAACGTCATTCACCCAGAGGACGCAAGCCGCAACGCGTGCGCCTACCAGTTCCCCACGTTCGGCATCGAGGTCCAGGGTTCGGCCGGCTCCATGCGGCCGCCCTTTTGCAGCAGCTCGATCGAGATGTTGTCGGGCGAGCGGACGAAGGCCATGTGGCCGTCGCGCGGCGGCCGGTTGATGGTGACGCCGCCGTCGGCCAG
>DASYAQ010000518.1:0-2955 GCA_036501225.1 Caulobacteraceae bacterium
GGCGGCCTTCGGCACCTCGATCACCACCACCGCCTGGCAGAACTTCGCCAGCCTGCACCGGACCAGCCTGGTCGGGTCTCTGAACGGGCCGCAGGCGACGCTGGACACCCTGAAGGCCGGCGGCCTGACCGCCGCCCAGGCGCTCGGTCAGCTCGACCGGATGACCGACAGCCAGGCGATCATGCTGGCCACCGACCACGTCTTCCTGATCTGCGCGGTGGTCTTCATCATGGGCGCCTGCGCGGTCTGGATCGCGCCCCGGCTGCAGCTATCCGGCCAGCCGGTCGCCGGCGGGCATTAGCACCGCCTCAAACGTGGTCGTGGCCGCCGACGCGGCCGGGGCGCCAATAGCCTTCGGCGGTGATGCGCGCCTTGTCGAAGCCGTGCGCCAGCAGGTAGTGGCGCTGGGCGCGGACATTGCTGGTCTCGCCGATGACATAGGCGTGGGTGGAGGCCGGCGACGGGTTGAGCGCCTGCAGCCGGTCGAGCAGCAGCGAATTCGGTCCCGGCGCGGCGCCGTCGCGGGAGATCCATTCAATCTGGACATCGGCGCGCGTGGACAAGGTCTGCGCCTCGTCCGGGTTGGCGATCTCGATCAGCGCCGTGGCCTTGGAGTCCGTGGGCACGGATTCGGCCATGGCGAAGATGGCAGGGATGCAGGTCTCGTCGCCGAGGAACAGATGATGCTCAACGTCGGTCGCAAGCGTCGTGCGGCCGCGCGGGCCCTGCGCCTCGATCGCGAAGCTGCGCTCGGCCGCCCGCGCCCAGCGGCCAGCCGGGCTGTCGCCGTGCAGCACGAAGTCGATATCCACCTCTCCGGTCGCCGGGTCGATATCGCGGATGGTGTAGTGCCGCCGCGCCAGCGATCCGTCCTTTTGCGGCAAGGACAACACCAGATCCTGCCCCGGCCGCCAGGGCTCGGCGGCCAGGGCGGGGGCCGCGAAGCTCACCCGCACCATGCGCGGCGTGATCTGCGTCGAGCCGACCACCGTCAGGTTCCAGGCCCGCAGCGGCGGGCGGCGCATCATCGCGTCCAGGCCGAGGGGGAAGCCGCCTCGCCGCGGGCGTTCGTTCAGATCGGTCATTCTGTCATTCTCCAGATATATCGCAATCTTCGATATATCTGAATCGTATCCTGATGCAAGGGCTTGGCCCTAGGAACCGCCGGGGCGGCTGTCGGTTCAAGGGGATCACCCAAGCCAAGCACGGAGGATTTCCCGATGGCCAGCAAGCGGCTCCAAGGTCACAAGGTGGCGGTGCTCGCCACTGACGGGTTCGAACAGGTCGAGCTGGAAAAGCCGGTCGAGGCCCTGCGCGCGGAAGGCGCCGAGGTCGAGATCGTCGCGCCCAAGGCCGGCCGGATCCAGGGCTTCGAGCATCACGACAAGGGCCGCACCGTCGAGGTCGACCGAGACCTGGCTCATGCCGACGCGGCGCAGTACGACGCCATCGTGCTGCCGGGCGGGGTGATCAATCCGGACGCGCTCCGGCTGGAGCCCAGGGCCATCGCCTTCGTGCGGTCCTTCGCCGAGGCGGGCAAGCCGATCGCGGCCATCTGTCACGGCCCCTGGACCCTGATCAACGCCGAGGCGGTCGAGGGCCGGCGGATGACCTCCTGGCCGTCGCTGGAGACCGACCTGCGCAACGCCGGCGCCGACTGGGTGGACGAGGAGGTGGTGGTCGACAACGGCCTGGTCACCTCGCGCAAGCCCGACGACCTGCCGGCCTTCTGTTCGAAGATGATCGAGGAATTCGCCGAGGGCGTACACAAGCCGGGCTGAGCCACGGCGACCGCGCAACGGTCCATACTCTCCTGTCATGGCCGGTCTTGGGCCAACCGTGATGTTGGTCTCTGATCAGGTGTTCATGGGTCGCCCGGACGAGCCGGCGATGACGCTATTTGTTGGACGACGCAACGCCTGCACCAGTTCGCGGGCATAGGGGGCGGCGTCGTCCAGATCGCGGACGCAGATGGTCAGTTCGCGGATCGCCCAGTCGTCTTCCAGGTCGATGATGGCGATCGGCAGGGTGAGGGCGGCGCGCCGCGCCGTGGTCAGCGGCGCCACGCCGATGCCGACGCCGGCGGCGACCAGGCGGCAGACCGCGTCGAAGCTGCGCAGCCGCACCCGCAAGCGCATCGCCTGACCGAGCGGTGTGGCCTTGGCGGCCAGGAAGCGCTGCAGGGCGCTTGTGCGATCCAGCCCGACGAAATCAAAGCCCAGCACGTCGGCGAAGGCGACCTGGCCGCGCCCGGCCAGCGGATGGCTGGCGGCGGTCACCACCACGAAGCGGTCGGAGCGGAACGGGAAGGTCTGCAGCCGGCCCATGTCGACCGTGCCGGCGACGATGCCGATATCGCCTGCGCCCTCGGCGATCAGGGCGACGATCTCGTCCGACAGCCGCTCCTCCAGGTCGACGGTCACCTGCGGATTGGCGGCGAGGAACGCGCTCAGCGCCTCGGGCAGGAATTCGGTCGAGGCGTTGGTGTTGGCCAGCAGCCGGACATGGCCGGCCGCGCCGCCGGCATAGACGCCGAGGTCCTCCCGCAAACGCGCGCTTTGGGCGAGGATCAGCCGCGCGTGCCTCAACAGCGTCGTCCCTGCCGGCGTCAGGGAAACGCCGGCCCGGCTGCGGGTCAGCAGCGGCGCACCGACCACATCCTCCATCGCCTTCAGGCGCGTCGAAGCCGCCGCCAGGGCGAGCGCGCTGCGCTCGGCCCCGCGCGTGATGGTGCCGGCCTCGACCACGTCGCAGAACAGTTTCAGGTCGACCAGATCGAACCGCATGCTTCGCCTTTCACGAAGGATATCCACCAGAGATACGTATTTCCTTAGCCAATTTCCAAGCTCAAACCTCGGGATAGACGAAGATAGGATCATGGACCGCACGCCGCCGCCCGTATCGCTCGCCGCCGCGCTGGCCCTGCCGCGCACGCCCGGACGCTCGGCCGAAGTG
>DASYAQ010000519.1:0-4429 GCA_036501225.1 Caulobacteraceae bacterium
AGCGCGCGATAGGGGTTGCTGATGCTGAGCGCGGCCAGCGCGTCGGCCACCGTGCCGACCACGTCGACCGCGAAACCGTCGCGACGCAGGGTCTGGCGCAGCACCTCGGCGACATCGGCGTCGTCCTCGCAGACCAGCAGCCGCGGGCCGCTGTCGTCGCCGACGATCGCCTCGGGCGCGTCGGCAAGCGGCAGGTCGACATGGAACCGGGCGCCCCGGCCAGGCTCGGATTCGAACCACAGCCGGCCGCCGTGTCGATCGACGATCTCCTTGGCGATGACCAGGCCCAGGCCCGTTCCGCCCTTTTGCCGGGTGTCCGAGGAGTCGGCCTGGGCGAACTTGGTGAAGATGCGGGCGCGGAACTCGTCGGGGATGCCCGGACCGTGGTCGATGACGCTGAGCCGCGCCAGCCGGCCGCGGCGCTGCACCGAAACCTCGACCCGGTCGCCGGTCTTGGAGAATTTCAGCGCGTTGGAGATCAGGTTGGCGCCCACCTGCACCAGACGATCGACGTCGGCCCGCACCATCAGCGCCTCGTCCGGGGCCTGGAATCCGACCTCGACGCCGAGCTGGTCGGCATAGCCGCGCACCGCGTCGATAGAGCGCTGGGCGGCGTCGGCGAGCGTCAGCGGCGCCATGTCGAACTTCATCTTGCCGGACTCGATCTTCTCGACGTCCAGCATGTCGTTGATCAGGCGGATCAGCCTCTGGCAGTTGGCGTGGGCGATGGCGATCAGCCGGGTCGGGCCTTCCGGCAGGTCGCCCATGCCGCCGGCCAGCAGGCCAAGCGACCCGGCGATCGAGGTGAGCGGCGTGCGCAGCTCATGGCTGACGGTGGAGACGAACTCGTCCTTCAGCCGCTCGACGCGCTTGCGGTCGGAGATGTCGCGGGCATAGACGCCGATATAGGCGGCGTCGGTCATGTGCATCGAGCGCACGGTGACGTTCACCGCCGCCTCGCCGCCGTCGGGCCGACGCGCGGTGAGTTCGCGCATCGGGGCCGCCTTCAGCGGCCCGTGGGCGGCTTCCAGCCGGGTGACGAAGGGCTCCATGCCCTCCGGCGCCAGGTCCATGATCTCGTTGATGTGCACGCCTTCGATCGCGTCTTTCGAGCGGCCGAACATCTGCTCGGCGGCGGCGTTGATGGCTTCCAGCCCGCCGTCGCGATTGATGATCACGATGCCGTCGCCGGCCTCCTCGAACTCGGCGGCGCGGCGCAACGACAGTTCGACAAAGGTGACGGTGATATCATCCTTCCAACGCAGGACAGCCTCCACCGCCAGCCCCAGCCCGAGCACGAAAAGGCCCAAGGCGCCCACCAGTACATACGACAGCGTCCGCAGGCCGGCGGCGGTGGACTCCCGCGCGGTCAGTATCCCCGCGACGGTGACGGCGAGCGCCAACAGCGCCAGGAAGGCGATCAGCGGCCATCGCCGGCTGTGTGTCCGCACCAGCGAAAGGTCCTTCAGCCGGTCCTGAAGGATGGGTAGTTCTTTGGCCATTGCCCCCTGCCAAAAATGGCGGTCGGCCACAATCAGACGGCTCAATCATTAAATCGCAATGAAATCGCGGCGAACTGTCGCATGATGATGCAGCCGCCGCGTGCAGGCCGGGCTCAAGTCCGAGCCCGCCCGGCGGCTCATTGGGGCGTGGGAAAGCGTATGGCCAAGCTGGTCTGTATTATCGACGACGACGAACTGGTCCGCGCCAAGATCGGCCAGGATCTGCGGGCGCTGGGTTTCGACGCGGTCGAGGTCGCAGACAGCCGCGATCTGCTGCAATTGCTCGCCGAACGGCCGGTCGACGCGGTGGTCGTCGACCTGGTCATGCCCGACAAGGACGGGGTCGAGCTGATCGCGGAGATCCGCCGCGGCTGGCCCAAGGTGAGGATCGTGGCGATCTCGGGCGGCGGCCGGATCGGGCCGAACCTCTACCTGAAGATCGCCCGCCAGATGGGCGCCGACGCCTGCCTGACCAAGCCGGTCCGCGCCGCGGCCCTGGCCGACGCCCTGAACGCCTAACCCACCGCCGGCATCAGGTCGCGGTAGAGGCTGGTCAGGTCGAACTGGACGGCGTGGCCCAGGGCCGGAACCGCCGGGTGTACGGCCGGTCCCGACAACTGGTTGAACCCCGCCGCCGAGGCGGCCAGGGTCAGGGCCCGGGTGCGCAGCCCGAGGATGCCGCAGGACAGCCTGGCCGCTTCGCCCTGGCGCACGAAGGCCTCCAGCCGCGCCATGGCGTCCTTGCCGGCCACGAAGGCCGCCGGCAGTTCGAGATTGACCTGACCGATCGTCCTGGCCCGGGCCAGGCCGGACAGGTCCGCGTCGGGGCCGACGCGCACCACGCAACGGGCGGGCAGCTCCTTGCAGACCGCATCGAGGCGGCCGGGCCAGCCCTGGTCCGACGCGCGGGCGACCATCACCTCCAGGGTGACCCGCTTGAGCAGCGGAGCCGGAAAGTCATTCAGCGCCCGGACGAGCTGATCGCGCCAGGCCTTGTGGTTCAGCGTGGTCGCATGGACCGGGCAGACCACCGGCAACCGCCGCCCGAGCCGCGCCAGCTGTTCGAGGTCCAACAGCACCTTGCTCAGGGAGGCGAAGTCGAGCTCGGCCGCGCCGGGCGCGGCCAGGTCGTCATCCAGCGTCCTGTGATTGAGCCGGAAGTGCAGCAGGGCCTGGACGCGAAAATCCCAGATGGGTTCGTAGCCGCCCTGCGGCGGGGTTGCGGCCGGTTCCGGCGCCGAACGGCTTTCGACCGCGCCAGGCGCGGCGGGCGCGATCGCGCTGGCCGGCGGCGCCGGGCCGGGCGCCTCGCGTGGCAACGGCGCGCCCCTGGCGACGGCCGCGGCCAGCGCCTGGTCGAAATCGCCCGAGGACAGGGCCTGGCGGCGCAGTTCGATCGACACCGCGTCGACGGCCGCCAGCCGGGCCCAGTCGGATCCCAGCAGCTTGGCGCCGATCTCCTTGGCGATGACCCGGCACTTGAAGTCGGCCTCGACCTTGGTCAGCTGCGAGAACAGCACCACATAGCCGTCGTCGCCATGGGCGTCGAAAACGTCGCCGGGGGTGAGATGCCGGCCGATCACCACCTGGGCCAGGCTGTGCACGCGCTCGGCGAGGTCCGGCCAGCGGTCGCCCAGATGCGCCCGCAGCTCGCCAAGCCCGACCAGGCTGAGGCGTGCGCCATGGATCGCCTCGCGCGGTGGCGCAAGCCGCTGGCGCGGCGCGCGGACCTCGGCCGGCGCGGCGGCGTCCTCGATCCCGAGCAGCCTGCGAAGCCGCTCGCGAAGGCCCATTTTCGTCTGCTTCTCGCCCACGCCCGATCGCCGGCCCGGATCCCAAGGGATCGACAAGACCCCACCATACAACCCAGCCGATAAGATTCCGTGAAACGGGGCTGGGTTCAGATCCTCACCCGTAGGGGGAGGGGGACCGCGTGCAACGCGGTGGAAGGGGGTGCGATGCCGGCCGCGCCCGGTTCAGGCGTGATCTAGGATCGGCTTTCGAGCGCCGCAACGCGGCGGACCCCCTCCACCATGCTTCGCATGGTCCCCCTCCGCCAACGGGGGAGGATCTAATTAGCTCCGCGCCAGCTCTTGCCCGAGCGCTGTCGCCAAGTCGCCGCGGGGAGCCACGGTCACTTCATCCAGGTCCAGCCAGCCGGCCATCGTGCGCAGTTCGGCGGCCAGGGCTGGCGCGACGGCGGCGGGGTCGGCGCCGGGTTCCAGGTGGGCGGCCTGGACCAGCAGCCGCTTGCCGGCGCGGTCGGACTTCAGGTCGACGCGGGCGGCGATGGCGTCGCCGAGCAGGAAGGGCAGCACGTAATAGCCGTGCTCGCGCTTAGGTCCCGGGACGTAGATCTCCAGCCGGATGCGGGCGTTGAACACCCGCATCGTGCGGTCGCGATACCAGATCAGGTTGTCGAACGGCGAGAGCAGGGCGCTGGCCGCCGACCTGCGCGGCGCCTTGGCCCCCGGCGCCAGATAGGCGTCCTGCCGCCAGCCCTGGACCCGGACGCGGGTCAGCGCCGCGTCCTCGACCAGCTCGGCCAGCCTGGCCCGGGTCTCGGCCACCGGCATGCGGAAATAGTCGCGCAGGTCGGTCTCGGTGGCGACGCCCATGGCGCGGGCCGCGACAGTCAGCAACGCCCGGTGCGCCTCGGGCTCGGACGGCGTCGGCTGGGCCATGACCGCGCGCGGAATCACCCGCTCGGTCAGGTCGTAGAAGCGCTCGAAGCCGCGCCGGGTCTTGACCGTGATCAGGCCGGCGGCGAACAGCCATTCCAGCGCCCGCTTGCCGTCCGACCAGTTCCACCAGCCGGCGGTGCGCGGCCCTTCGGCGAAGTCGCCGCCGCTGAGCGGCCCCTCGCGCTCGATCCGCGTCAGCACCGCGTCGATATAGTCGCGCCGCGCGCCCATCCCGTGGGTGCG
>DASYAQ010000520.1:0-3829 GCA_036501225.1 Caulobacteraceae bacterium
GACGCCCAGGGGCAGAAGCGCCGCCGCCGCGGCCGTCGCGGCGGCCGCCGCACGCGCGAAGAGACCGCCGGCGACGAGCCCTATGTCTGGTCGCGCCCGCGGGTGCCTGAGGGCGACCCCTATGTCTGGATGGAGGCCGGCCAGCCGGCGCAAGCCGCGCAAGCTGCCGAGCCCGTCGCCGCGCGGGCCGCGCCTGAACGCGAGCCCGAGCCCGCCGAGGCGCTCGCCGAGGCTGCGCTCGCGCCCGCGGCGTCCACCGAGCCGGCGGCCGACATGTGGGTCGAGTTGCCCGCCGTCGCCGAGCCTGCGCCCAAGCCGGCCCGCGCCCGCCGCAGCCGCGCCAAGCCCAAGGCGGCGGCCGAGGATCTCGTCGCGGTGATCGAGGCGGAAGCCGCCCCGGCTCTGGTCGAGGCGGAAGCCGAGCCCGCGCCGGTCGAGGCCCCTGTCGAGCCCCTCCCGGTCATGGCCGAGGCCACGCCGGTCGCGCCGGTCGCACCGGCCGCGCCGCCTGAACCGGCGGCCGAGGCCCCGCCCGCCGCGCCGGACCATGCGGAAATCTCCAGCCCGCCCGCGGCGCCGAAACGCGGCTGGTGGCGTCGCAGCGGTTGAGACATCCGCCCCGGCATGGGTTATTGATCGGGAGAGGCCGAGCGGGGGCGCGGACGGATCAGTGGAGCCAGTCGCATGACCCCTCGATCGCCGAATAGCCCAGGGGGCAAGCGGCTCGGCGCGGCGCTCGGCCTGTTCGCCATGGCCGGGGCCGCGCTCGCCCCGGTCTCGGTCGCCTTCGCCCAGGATGACGCCGCGCCGATTCCGCTGCTCAGCGACACGGAGATGAACGAGATCCTGCACGCCGACGCGGATCCGATCTACACCGCCGCGGGCTTGAATCCGAAGTCGGTCAAGATCTTCATCGTCGGCGATCCGACCCGCGAGGACATGAATTCCTGGGTCGAGGGCGGCCAGAACATGTTCGTCACCGCCGGCCTGATCATCCAGACCAAGAACCCCAACCAGCTGACCGGGGTGTTCGCGCACGAGACCGGCCACATGGCCGGCGGCCACCTGGCCCGGCAGGACCAGGGCTCAAAGCAGACCCTGGCGACCTATCTGCTGACCCTGGGCCTTGGGATAGCCGCCGCCGCCGCTGGGGCGCCCGACGCGGCCGGCGGCCTGCTCTACAGCGCCGGCTATTTCGCCGCCCTGACCGGCGCCGGCTTCACCCGCACCCAGGAATCCTCCGCCGACCAGGCGGCCGTCACCTATCTCGAAAAGGCCGGCGAATCCTCGAGGGGGCTGGTCCAGTTCTTCGACAACTTCCGCTACGAAGAGGTGTTCGCCGACGCTCAGCGCTACCGCTTCTTCATGGACCACCCGCTGACTTCCGACCGGATCGACGCCCTGCAGGTTCGCGCCGAACAACAGCCTCACTACAACGTCGTCGACAGCCCCGAGGCGCTCGAGCGCCACCAGATACTGATCGCCAAGCTCAGGGCCTATCTGAACCTGCCGCAGCAGACCCTGAACGACTATCCGGACAGCGACACCAGTTTTCCGGCCAGGTACGCGCGCGCCATCGCCTATTCCCGCGACCAGGAGACCGACAAGGCCGTCACCCTGACCGACGCGCTGATCGCCGAGCGCCCGACCGACCCCTATCTCTCCCAGCTCAAGGGCCAGATCCTGTTCGGCGCCGGGCGCGCCAAGGACGCCGAGGCGCCGCTGCGCCAGGCGGTGCTGTTGAAGCCGGACGCGCCGGAACTGCTCTTCCTGCTCGGCCAGACCCTGCTGGCGGAAGACAATCCGGCCAAGCTGGATGAGGCGATCGCCGACCTGCACCACGGCCTTGCCCTCGAATCGGACAATCCCGAGGGCTGGCTGTTCCTGTCCCAGGCCTACGACAAGAAGGGCGACGGCGGCCTGGCGCGGCTGGCGGCGGCGGAAGAGAGCTTCGCGCTCGGCCAGAACGACGACGCGCGCCGCTTCGGCATGCAGGCGCGCCAGATCCTGCCCAAGGGCAGCCCGGAATGGCGCCGCGCCACCGACATCGTCCTGGTCTCGAAACCCAGCAAGGACGACCTTAAATTGCTCGCTCAGGAAGGCAGCACCAACGCGCCTCAGAAACGCTGACGCGACGGAGAGTTTCAAACATGCACGTCATTCGCCTGCTTCCGGCCCTCGCCGCTTGCGCGCTCGCCCTCGGCGCCTGTCAGAAGAACGACCAGGCCTTCGACGCGCGCGTGCACGCCTACCTCATCGCCCATCCAGAGGTGATCCAGGAGGCGATGACCAAGCTGCAGGAAAAGCAGGACGCCGCCACCGCCGCCCAGGCCAGGGTCGCCATCGACCAGAATCGCCAGGCGCTGGAACGCGACCCGCGCGATTTCGTGGCCAATCCGGGCGGCGCCATCACGGTGACGGAATTCTACGACTATCGCTGCCCGCACTGCATCAACGCGGCGCCGGCGGTGCTGTCGATCATCCACGACGATCCCGACGTGCGCTTCGTGTTCAAGGAGTTCCCGATCTTCGGCGCGGTCTCGGAAAAGGCCGCCGCGGGCGCGATCGCGGTGAAAAAGGCCGGCGGCGACGAGCTTGGCCTCTATCGCGACCTGATGGCGGCGCGGCCGCTTGACGAAACCTCCATCGATCCGATCCTGCGCGCCCACCATGTCGATCCGGCGAGCCTGAACGAGTCGCCGCTGAAGCAGGAGGCCGCGTCCCAGCTACAGGCGGTGCGCGAACTGGCCACCGATCTCGGCGTCCAGGGCACCCCGGCCTTCATCGTCGGCGGGACCATGATCCCCGGCGACGACACCGACGCCCTGCACGCGGCCATCGCGGCGGCGCGCAAGAGTCATACCTGAACACTGTTCAGATGACCCCTTGACGTTCATGGTGCGGCGCACCATATCCAACGCGAAATGCTGCATCGCACAATCGCGATTCGGCAGAGCTTGGAGAACCGATCATGATCAAGTCCTTTGTCCGCTGGATCAGCGAAGCCTTCACGGATGGCTTCGAGTTGCTCGCGAAACTGCCCCCTTCGGCGCTTCGCCACGCCATCTATCCGTTTTAAGGACGGCCGCTCGCCGGCGGACGACCCCGCCCGCGACCGCGAAGTTCAGGGCCCTTCTCCCTCACCGGGAGGGGGGCCTTTTTCTTGGCCGAAGCTTGAGTCAGCACGGTCTGCGAGCCAGCGTGTAATTGAAGCTCTGGACTTCATGAAAGGTCAGCGAGGGAGCCTGTTCGAGAAGGGCGGCTCTGAGTTCCACCGCGAACGCCTCGAAGTCGTCGCCGAGCGCCTTTCTCGAACACACCGAAGTCGACTGCAGGTACCCAAGTATCTCCTCGAAGGTCCAATCGCGCGGCGCGCGGAACGTGTGCTCCGTCATCTCGATGAAACCGGCGCGTCGAATCACCCGCTCCTGGCTGCCCGGGCCGACCTCCGTTCCAGCTCGGGCCACGCCCCATCCATCAGGAAAGGCTCGAGCCATCCACCGGTGCGCGACCTCGGCGACCAGCGTCTGCCAGGGCTCATGGCCGTCGAGGATGCCGACGCCGCCCAGGGTCGCGAGACAACCGCCGGGCTTCAGCCAGGCCAGCGCCTTTTGCGCGACCAGGGATTGATCCAGGCGGTGGAACGCCTCGCCGATGGTGATCAGGTCGAAGCCGCCAGGTGGCGCGACAAGGTCTTCGGCCCGACCTACGCACCAGATGACATTGTCGATACCCCGTCGCGCCGCCTCGAGTTTGCCCACGCCGACCATCTCGGGTTCCTGATCGATGGCCCAGACCGACCCGAACGACGCCGCCAGGTCCAAGGCTA
>DASYAQ010000521.1:0-4044 GCA_036501225.1 Caulobacteraceae bacterium
CGCCGCCCTTTGGGGCTGGGACGAGGCGGCCCAGGAGCGGCTGTTGCGCGAGCGGTTCGAGCCTGCACGCCTGTCCGTTATCGTCAGCGACGGCCGCGACGTCGGCATCGTGCAGGTGAGCCGCGCGCCCGGAGCTATCCGGCTGGACAACCTCCTGATCGACCCGGCCTGGCAGGGACGCGGCTTAGGCTCGGCGATCCTTGGCGAACTCACGGCCGAGGCGGCGGCCACGCGCGCGGCGCTTACCCTGTCGGTCCTGAAACCCAATCCCGCCAAGGCGCTCTATGAGCGGATGGGGTTCGCCGTGACCGGCGATGACGATTATCGCTACGCCATGGCCTATCGGCCGTTCGTCCAGACAGCCGGCCCCCAGACCCCGATCGACGCCGTCGAGGCCGCCTTCGTCACGCGCCTCGCCGGCCGCGTTCGGCCGGGCGCCGGCGACGCCGTCCTGCTCGGCGAGGGTTCGAACAACTGGGTCTATCGTCTGGGCGAGGGCGGCGGCGCGGTCGTGGTCAAGCTCGGCAAGCCGCACCGCGCCCGCTTCGCGGCACGCGAGCACGCCAAGGAGCACTGGTGCGCGGCCGCCGCTCGCGCGGCCGGCGCCCAGACCCCGGAGAGCCTCGCCGCCGGCGACTTCGAGGGCCGCTCTTATCAGGTCCAGGCGTTTTCGCCTGGCCGGCCACCGCGGCCCGAGGAACAGGAGCGCGCCTGGGAGGCCATGGGCGGCTGGGCGCGGGCCTTTCACGCCGCGCCGGTCGCCGGCTGGGGCCCCGAGATGAGCGGCGACGGCGTCTTCGCCGGCGATTGGGCGGCGCACCTTGCCTACAACATCGAGGCGCTGGGGCCGGACGATCCGCTCGCGGGGCTAGGCGTCCTGGACCCGGCCGCCTCGGCGGATCTGAAACGCCGTTTCGAACGCCTGGCCGCCAAGCCGTTCAAGCTCGGGCTCAGCCACGGCGACCTCTCCATGCACAACGTCCTGGTCGATGATGAGACCGGCGAGCCGCTGGCTTTGATCGATTGGGGCAGCGCCGGCGCCTTTCCGGTTCCCCACTACGACCTCAACGAGATCATCCGCGCCGATCGCGCCACCGGCGCGCAGATCGACGTCTTCCGCAGGGCCTACGGCCTGTCCGACGCCGCCTTCGCCCAGGTGATGGCCGACCTGCCCGACCTCGCCGCGCTGCGCGACATCGACACGCTGCGCTGGGGCCTGGCGCATGCGCCCGACCACCTCGACAAGCTCGTCGCCCACGCCAGACGCGCGCTCGCCCGCCTGCCGCCGCGCTAATCCGTCCCGCAGGCCTGCTCGCGGAATGCCGGCTCCAGGCACCAGTCGCGGAAGGCGGTCATGGCGGGCGAGGGCGGTTTGGACTTGAGCGCGGTCAGCCAGTAGCTGCCGGCCTCGGCCAGCACCGGAAAGGGCTGCACCAGCTGGCGGGTATAGAGTTCGCGGTCGAACATCGAGGGCGGGGCCAGCGCCACGCCCGCGCCCTGCGCCGCCGCCTGGACCATCAGGCTGAGCGAGTCGAATACCGGACCGGTGAGCCGCGGCGCCTCCAGGCCGACGGCGGCGAACCATAGCGGCCATTCCTCGCGCCGATAGGACCGCAGCAGCGGCAGGCTGGCCAGGTCCTGGGCCGACTCCAGCCGCGCGGCGAACCCCAGCGTGCACAGCGGGCTGAGCGGCGCGCGCAACACCTCGTCGGCCTGGACGCCATGCCAGGCGCCGTCGCCGAAGCGGATGGCCATGTCCAGGCCCTCGGCGGCCAGGTCGACCTTGTTGTTGTGGGTCGAGACCCGCGCCTCGATCAACGGGTGCGCCTCGCGGAACCGCGGCAGGCGCGGCAGAAGCCAGCGCACCGCGAAGGTGCCGACCACGCCGACGCTCAGCACCTCGCGCACCGCGCCCTCGCGAAACCGCTGCATGGCGCGGCCGATGCGGTCGAAACTGTCGTTGAGCACCGGCAGCAGGGCCTGGCCCTCGTCGGTCAGCACCAGGCCGCGCGCCAGGCGGCGGAAAAGCACCGCATTCAGCCGCGCCTCCAGCCCCTTCACCTGGTGGCTGACCGCCGCCTGGGTGACGCACAGCTCCTCGGCGGCGCGGGTGAAGCTCAGGTGCCGGGCCGAGGCCTCGAAGGCCCTCAGCGCGTTCAGCGGCAGTTGCGGCCGATCCATGTCCAAGCCCAAATTAATCTAGGGGTCTGGCTCAGCTTACATCGTTTGCGCAGCCTGGCGATACGCGCGATTTGAGCCTCCAGCGCATCGAGGGGAAATCTTCATGGCGAGGCTGGTTGTCAACGGCGGCAGGCCCTTGAGCGGTGCTATAAGCCCGTCGGCGAACAAGAACGCCGTGCTGCCGGTGCTGTGCGCGACCCTGCTCACCCGCGAGCCGGTGACCCTGCGCAACGTGCCGGACATCACCGACGTGCGGAAGATACTGGCCTTCTTCGAAGCCCTGGGCAGCGCCGTCGAGGCCGACTTCAGCTCAGGCATCGTCCGCCTGACCCATGGCCGCGAGCTGGACGCCAGGGCGGCGCGGCTGCCGGCCGGGATGCGCTCGTCGATCATGCTGATCCCGCCCTTGCTGCAGCGCTTCGGCCGCGCCCTGATCGAGGACGATCCGAAGGGCTGCACGCTGGGCGTCCGCGAGATCGACCCGCACATCGAGGTCTTCCGCGCCTTCGGGGCCGAGCTCGCCAGCGATCCCTGCGGCATCGCCATCGCCGCCCCGCGCATCTTTGAGCCCGCGCGTCACTGGCTCGACTATGCCTCGGTGACCACCACCGAGAACTTCCTCATGTGCGCCGTGGTCGCCGGCGGCGAGTCGCGACTGGTCAACGCGGCCTGCGAACCGCATGTGCAGGAATTCTGCCATTTTCTGAGGCTGATGGGCGCGCGGATCGACGGGGTCGGCGCCTCGACCCTGGTCGTCGATGGCCGCGCCGAGCTCGGCGGCGCCGACTACGGCTTCGCCGAGGACCATCACGAGATCGCCACCTTCCTGGCGCTGGGCGCCATCACCGGCGGGCGGGTGCAGGTGAAGAACAGCGCGCCCGGCCAGTTCCAGCTGCTCGACCGCACCTTCGCCAAGTTCGGCGTCGAGGTGAACCATCTGGGCGGCTGGTCGCGGGTCAATGGCGGCGGCGCCTTACGGGTCCAGCCCGCCTTCACCCCGCACCTGCCGCAGAAGGTCGAGGCCGCGCCCTGGCCCTATGTGCCGGCCGACCTCCTGCCGATCTTCATCGCCCTCGGCGTTCGCGCCGAGGGCTCGGTGCTGTTCTGGAACAAGGTCTATGAGGGGGCTTTGGGCTGGACCTCGGAACTGACCAAGTTCGGCGCCCAGGCGGTGACCTGCGACCCGCACCGGGTGGTCACCTTCGGCGGCCGGCCGCTGGCGCCGGCGAGCGTGGAAAGCCCCTACATCATCCGGGTGGCCATCGCGCTCTTGATGATCGCCGCCTCGATCGAAGGCCGCTCGGTGATCGTCAACGCCGAGCCGATCGCCCGCGCCCATCCGCGCTTCGTCGAAAACCTGGTCGCCCTGGGCGCCGACGTCAGCTGGGAAGAGGCGGCATGAGCACGCTGGTGCGTCCGGCCCGGCCCGAGGACGCCGCGGCCATCGACCAGGTGGCGCTCGCCGCCTTCGCCCAATACCGCGACGCCTATTCCGACTGGGAAACCTTCTCGCGCGGCATCGGGGCCATGTCGGGGTTTGGCCGATTTGCCGAGTTAATCGTGGCGGAGACCGGCGACCGCGTCGTCGGGGCGGTCGTCTATGTCGGGCCGGGCAAGCCGAAGCCAGACTTCTTCGCGCCCGAATGGCCCGTGATCCGGATGCTGGTCGTGGACCCCGAAGCGCGCGGCGGCGGCATCGGCCGGCGGCTGACGGAGGCCTGCATCAAGCGCGCCCGGAGGGACGCCGCGCCGCTGATCGCCCTGCACACAAGCCCGATCCAGGCCGTTGCGCTGGCCATGTACCTGCGCATGGGATTTCGCGAGTTGCGACCGATCACACCGATCTTCGGCCTGCCCTATTCG
>DASYAQ010000522.1:0-4730 GCA_036501225.1 Caulobacteraceae bacterium
CTGCCGGACCGCATCGCCGACCTGCTGTTTTTCGTGGGCGCGGGCTATGCGGCCTACGGCCTTGGCTGGAACATCGGGCCGGCCCTGGGTTGGATGGCCGGGACGTTGGCCGTCCTGACCGCCTATGTGCGCGAGCTTGGCCGCGGCCTGGGCCTCCCCGCCGATTTTTCCGGGCCCATGGCCAAGCAACAGCGCATGGCGGCCCTGACCATCGATTGCCTGATCGGCGCCATCGAGCCGCTGTGGGAGGGCCATGGCCTGGTGATGGTCGCCGGCCTGGTCGTCATCGTCGCCTTGACCGGCTGGACGGCTATCCGCCGTGTGAGCCGGCTGGCTCAGGCGCTGGCGGCGCGCCCATAGACGGCGCGGCCTTGCTGGACGGATCATTGGTGTTGACCGGGCGCAGCTCGACCTCGATGACACCCCACACCGAGCGCGCCGGCTTCAGTTCGCCGCCGATCACCAGCCGGTAGGGCCCCTGCTTGGCGTCCAGGGGCTTGCCGTTCTGCCGGTCGGCCAGGATGATCGGCTCGGTGCGGAAGCTCTTCTCGGTCTCGGCCAGCGACAGGACCGTTGTGAAGCCGTCCTGGCCGGTGACGACGACGATCTGGTTCACCGGCGGCCCGTGCAGGCGCACGTCCGACGGTGCGCCGACTTCGGCCAGCAGGTCGCCGATCACCGCCCCGGTGAAGGTCGCCTTGTCGCCGTAGGGCACGGTGACGCTGGCCCGGTGCATGGCCAGGATGTCGGCGGCGCTGACCGTTTCGACCCGGCCTTGCGCTCCCTTGACGACGATGGATTGCGCCTGCGCCGCACCGCCGACGGCCAGGGCGATGAGGCCGCAGATCGATGCAATGCGCATGGGCCTCGTCTTCCTTCGAATGGAATCGCCTCGAAAAGACCATGCCACGCGCCGGCCTTATGACTCAATTCGATGGATGCAGCCGGCAGATGAGCCCGTGACAGCAGGCAAAAGGCTTGGCAGGGTCCAATTTCTGATTCTCCGCAACGGAAACCCAACCCATGAACACCGCCGAACTCGTCGACAAGATCGCCGCCCACGACGACAAGATCACCAAGACCCAGGCGAAAGCCATCGTCGACGGCGTCTTCAACGCCATCCGTGACGCCGCCAAGAAGGGCGAAGAGGTCTCGCTGCCCGGCTTCGGCAAGTTCAAGGTGCAGTCGAAGCCCGCACGCACCGGTCGCAATCCGAGCACCGGCGCGGCCATCCAGATCGCCGCCTCGAAAAAGGTGGTCTTCCAGGCGGCCAAGGTCCTCAAGGACGCCGTCAACAGCTGAAGCTTACGGACGGGAGCCGCCGCCTCGGGCGGCTGGCTCCCGTTTCTCCATCGGCGCGGTGGAAACGCCGAGCCGTGAATCGGCCAGGCCGACATAGAGTCGCCAGGCGCCGTTGAAGGCGACCAGGCCCTCCGCGAACACGACATTGCCCACCTGGCCGTCGGCCTCGGCCGGATCGATGCGCAGGAAGGGCTCGCGCGGGCGCGCGATCACCGCGGTCGGATCGCCTGAATCCAGCAGCATCTGACCCGGCTGATAGGCGCGGGCCGGCGTACCCGGCGCGCCGAACTCAGGGTGGTTCGCGCCATTGTAGATGAGCACGATCCCCGCCTCGGTCAGCACGGCGGGCGGGCCAGGCTCGGTCAGCAGGGAATCGAACCGGCGCCGGCGGGGACCGGCGATCGGATGCAGCCCCATGATCCCGGGCACGCGGTCGACCCGCCACCCGGCCGGCCGCGCCTCGGACCGCGGGTTCCAGGTCAGGTAGCGGTCGGGGGCGGTATCGATCTCCAGCGGCGTCCAGCGGATCAGGTCGTCGGACGAGGCGGCGTAGATCACCCCTTCGCCCCAATACATCCAGAACCGGCCCTCGATGCGCGCGGCGACCAGGCGTCCGTCCTTCAGCTCGGTGACGATCGCGCCGGCCTTGCTGGGCAGGCGGACGTAAGCGGTCTTGGCGAAGGCCGGCCCCGACTTGGTCCATTGCCGCAGGTCCGTCGAGGTGGCGACGAACAGGCCGCCCACCTTCCCGTCGAACGCCGTGTAGGTGCAGACATAGACGCCGTCCGGAGACTCCACCACGCGCGGGTCCTCGCAGCCGCCCGGCCACTCCCAGGCCTGCCAGCGGTCATCGCCGGGGCTGAGCACCGGCTCGGGCTCCAGTTCGAAATTCACGCCGTCGGCGCTGGTCGCCAGGCCGATGCGCGAGGTCCCGGCATAGCGGCCGACATGGTCCTCGGCGCGGACCAGGAGGCAGACTCGCCCATCGGCCACGACGGCGGCGGGGTTGAAGACGTCCTTGGCCGCCCAGGCGACGGTCTCGCGCGAAACCGGGCAGGTGAAGGCGACCTCGGCCGGTTCGGCGAGAATCCGCTCGGGCCTGGAGAAGGGGCCGAGCGCCCAGGCGGGAAGGGTCTCGGGCGCGAGGGCGTCGGTCATGGTTCGGATCCGGGCAAGGACGAGGCCCTCAAGCCGCCTCGGGAATGGCCGGCGTCGGGGCCGGCTCCTCTTTCGGCGTACGCCGGGTCAAGCCCGAGACGCCGCCGGAGGACAGCAGGCCGATGTCGGCCAGCAGCCCCGGAATGGCCCATTTGTGCGGCGCGGCGATGTAGCGCGGCTGCCAGACCGGGTCGTACTTGTCCTTGTAGCGGCGCACGCCCTGGAAATTGTACAGCTCCTCGCCACGCTCGAACAAAAGCCGCCCGACCCGCGACAGGATGGGGGCCAGCGGCCGGTCCTCCAGCCCCGCCAGCGGCGCGCCGCCGAAGGCGAAAGCGACATAGCCCTGGTCGCGGCCCCAATGCAGCAGTTCGACGAACAGGAAGTCCATGACGTTCTTGGGCGCCTCGTCGGCGTAGCGCATCAGGTCCATGGAGAAACTGGAGCGGTCGGCCGTGGCCCAGATGGTGGCGAAGGCGACGATGCGGCCATCGACGCGCACCACGGCCGATGGGAACTCGCCGACGTAGCGCGTCGAGAAACCGCCCATGGAAAAGCTCTTGTCGCCGCCGGAATGGTGCTCGAGCCAGGCGTCGGAGACCGATTTCAGTTCGTCCACGGCCTGCGCCACCTCGTCCGGGCTCAGCACCGCGAACTCGGCGCCGAACTCGCCGGCCTTGCGCCAGTTGCGCCGTAGCACCTCGCGGCGGCGGCCGCTGATGGAGAATGAGTCCAGCGCCACGGTGGCGGACTCGCCGATCTTCTGGATCGAAAAGCCCAGCTCGACCACGTCGGGCAGGTCTTCCGGTCCCAGCGCATAGAAGGCCGGGCGGGCGGCGTGGGCGTCGGCCAGTTCGCGGAAGCGCCAATAGAGCTCCATGCGCTCGTCGCGGCGGCCGACCGGCGGGCCCAGCCCGATCCAGGAGCGGCCGCGCACACTGAACATCAGGAAGCTTTCGCCGCTGGCGGAAAAGAAGAAGCGCTTGTCGCCGAGCAGGGCGAGATTGGCCTGGGGTTCGGCCGCCTCGGCCTTGGCGAGGATGGCGCGGATGCGCTCGAGGTCCGGATCGTCGTCGCCGACGATGGGCGGCGTGGCCGGGGTCGCCACCATGCGCCAGAGCCCCACCGCCAGCAGCAGGATCGCCGCGCCCGCCGAGGCGCGCAGTGAGCGCGAGGCGTCGGCGTCGGCCATCACCTTCCACCAGAGCGTGTCGGAATAGTCGGCGTTGTGGAAGGACCAGAACCCAAGCGCGGCGGACCCCGCCACCACCGCGAAGGCCGAAAACAGCCAGCCCGGGGTGATCTCCATGCGCATCAGGCGGGACTTGCGCGGGAAAGCGGCGCGCAACGGCAGGATGATCAGGCAGATGACCGCCAGCGCCGCGGTCTGCTCCCAGTTGAAGCCCTTGAGCAACGCCAGCACCGCCGCCACCGCCAGCACCACGACGCTGGCCAGCCAGGCCCCACCCAGCCGGCGGCGCAGCCCGAAGGCCAGCAACACCAGAACAAGGCCCAGTATGCTGGAGACGAAATGGCTGAGTTCGACGAACCAGAGCGGCATGATCCGCACCAGCCAGGTGAAGCGCTCGGGATCCGAAGGCGTCGCGCCGGAGACCAGCAACATGATCCCGGCGGCAACGGCCAAGGCCGCCGAGACCAGCGGTCCGACCTCCAGGGCCGCCGGTTTCAAATCGCCTAGGACGCGCATGCAGGACCCTGATTCACCTCGGACGCTCCGATCATAGCCGCTGCCGCGCGCCGAGGCACGTAGCGGCGCTGAAATGACGCGGCCGGCGCGGCCGGCCAAACCGGACCCGACGTCAAATCAAACAGCTGTTCGAACCGGCTTGCTCGCGTCATGGCCAGGAGTAGGTTAGGCTGCGAAATAGAAACAAAACCCATTTTCGAGGAGACTGATGGCTGATTTCGGAGCCGACAAGCTGGAGGCGTTCGCCGCCGAGGTCAGCGATTGGCTGAGGGCTGAGTATCCGGCCGAACTGCGCGACCCCAAGGTCAAGTCGGACCCCGAGGCCATGTGGGGCGGCCGCGCCTTCGCCGGCAGCGACGACCCGCAGATCGTCTGGATGCGCCGCATGGCCAAGAAGGGCTGGACCGCCCCGACCTGGCCAACCGAATACGGCGGCGGCGGGCTCGACGCGGCCGAGGCGCGGGTGCTTGAGCGCGAAATCTCGCGCGGCGGCTATCGCACGCCGCTGGCCTCCTTCGGCATCTGGATGCTGGGTCCGGTGCTGCTGGAATACGCCAACGAG
>DASYAQ010000523.1:0-3105 GCA_036501225.1 Caulobacteraceae bacterium
GAGGCCGGTGCGCTGCAGCGCTTGCCGCAACCGGCCCAGGCGGGCCCCGGATCGGTCGAGCGCGATGACCTTGGCCCCGGCGGCCGCAAGTTCGAGCGTCTTGCCGCCCGGCGCGGCGCAAAGGTCGAGCACGGTCTCGCCGGCCGTGGCCTGCAACAGACGCGCGGGAATGGCCGCGGCGGCGTCCTGCACCCACCAGCGCCCCTCGGGGTAGCCGGACCAGCCGGCGACATCGCCGTGCTGTCGTACGCGCAAGCTGGGCCCCGGCAGGACCTCGGCCTCCAGTAAAGCCGCCAGTTCGGCGGCTTCGGCCGGGTCGCGCGGGGTGAGGTCGGTGGCGGGCTCGAAGGGGACCATGGCGGCGACGGCGCGCGCCTCGACCTCGCCATAAGCCGCGCGCCAGCGGGCGAACAGCCAGCCGGGAACCAGGCTTTCCGGGTCGTCCTCGCGTGGCGGGTCGCGCAGAATGCCGCGCAGCACCCCGTTGACCAGCCCCTTGAACGGGCGGGTGGTCTTCGACCGCTCGGCCAGCCGTACGGTGGTGTCCACCGCGGCGAAGGCGGGGGTGTCGAGATAGAGCGCCTGAGCCACGCCCAGCCTGAGCAGCATCACCACCGACTGCGGCGGCTCCTTGGCCAGCCGCGCCTGCAGCCTGGCGTCGATCGCGCCCAGCCGGCGCAACAGGGTCATGGCCAGCATGCGGGCGAAGGCGCGATCGCGCGGCTCGAGCCTGGAAAACGGCGCCTGCTCCATCGCCTCCTCCAGGCCGCCGCGGCGGTCGAGCGCCGCCTGGGCGAGGCTGAGGGCGGCCTCGCGCGCGGCGAGGCCGCCGGAGGGCTCGCTTTCGGGGGGTTCGTCTGAGCTAAGCGTCACGCAGCAGGCCGTGCGCCGCCCGGCGCTCGGGGTCAAGCCTGGGCGGGCGGCGCCGCGCGCCAGAGCGAAACCACCGCCGCCAGGAAGGCGACCATGCCAAGCAGGGTCAGGATCGAGCCGAGGATGACGCCCGGATTGGCCTTGTTGCCGTTCAGGAGCAGGACGGCCAGGGACGGAATCATCACGACGACGCCGGTGGTGGACAGGGTGTAGTTGATCCAGCCGAGGCGCCGGGGAGCGCGATCCCCCGCCAGGGCGTAGAACCCGCCCATCAGGGCGAGGGTCACCCAGCCGACCAGGTCCAGATGCGAATGGGCTGGCGCGAGGATGAGGTTGTTGGCTATCCCCATCTGAATGCCCCAGATCATACCGCCGACGCCGAACGCCGCGGCGGTGGTGAAGAAGGCGAGCGATAGTCTGGTCATCTGAGCTTCCCGCGCGGAGATCAACTCGCTGCCTCGGCGATCCCCGTACACGACCATCGGCCGATATGGCGGCGGGTCAAGACTGGCGCGCCCGCCCCGGACGTGGCTAAATCTGCGCATGGACGAGCCGAAGATCGATACCAGCCGCGTTCGCAAGCCGCTGAGCGATGCCGCCAAGCGCGCCCTGGCCGAGGCCGAGGCGCGTCGCCAAGCCGCCGCCGCCGTTGAGGCCGCGCCGACCGAATTGGGCGGCCGCAAGGGCCCGGAGCCCACCCGTTACGGCGACTGGGAACGCAACGGTATCGCCGTCGACTTCTGACGCGGATTTCGCCTGCCGCGCGCAACGGCTGGCGCACGCCCGACCCTGACCCTAATCTCCCGTTAACCTTTGTGAACGAGCGAGGAGGGTCCCTTCATGGACCGCAAGACCACGTTTTTGGCGGTGCTGGTCGGACTGGCCCTGGCGGCGAGCGCCTCGATGGCCACCGCACACGAGCGGACCCGCGTCTATTGGACGACCAGGCCCTGCGGCTGCGTCGTCCACGTCCGCCATGTGGTGCGCCTGCACCGCGTCGCGCACGTCCCCGTTCGCTATGTCGCGCCCTTGCCGCCCGCGCCGCCGCCCGTCGTGGTCGAGCGGGAGGTCGACGTGGTCGACAACAGCGTAGCGTTGCCGCTCGGCTTTTTCGCCGACAGCGGCGGCGTCGGGCCCGCCTTCATCGACACCGGCGGCGGTGGCGGCGGCTTCGTCATCGAACAGGCTGGCGCTCAGGCCTTCGCGGGCGCCCACGCCAGCGCCTCGGCGACCATTTCCATCGCCTTCCGGGGGCGCGGCCACAACATGCCGCCGATGAAGATGATGCCGCATGGCTGTAACTGCGGCGGCCATAAGTGGTAGTCAGACTCCGGCCATCTCCTCGGCGACGCTGAAGGCGGCTGAGCGCGGATCGTTGGCGGCGGTGATCGGCCGGCCGACCACGATGTGGCTGGCGCCGGCGGCCAGGGCCTCGGCCGGGGTTGCCGCGCGGGCCTGATCGTCGGCCTTGGCCCAGCCGGGCCGTACGCCGGGCGTCACCACGATGAAGTTCGGGCCGCCGATGCGCCGCGCGATCGTGGCTTCCCTGGGACTGGTGACGATCCCGTCGATGCCGGCCTCGATCGCCTGGCGCACGCGCAGCTCCACCAGGGCCTCGATCGTCTGGGCATAGCCGATCTCTTCCACATCCGCCTGGCTGAGGCTGGTCAGCACGGTGACGCCGATAATCTTGGCGCCGACCTGGCCGGCCCGGCCGCGCACGGCGGCGGCCATCACCTGCGGCTCGGCATGGACGGTGAGCAGGTCGCAGGCGCCGGTGGCGACGATGGCCGCCGTCGCCTTCTCGACCGTGGCGCCGATGTCGTGCAGTTTCCAATCCAGAAAGACGAGGCGGCCGCGCCGCTTCAGGTCGCGGGCCATCTCCATGCCGCCGCCGGCCAAGAGCTGCAGGCCGATCTTGTAGAACAGCACGCTGTCGCCCAGCCGCTCGACCATGGATTCGGCGTCGGCGCGGGCGGGCACGTCGAGCGCCAGGATCAGGCGCGGATCGGCCTTCTGGTCGAGACCGCGGGTGAGTTCGGCGGCGGGCATGGCGGCTCCTCGGGTTCGCGCGCAAGCGGTCGCCGGCGGCGCGAAAAGCGTTGATTTGGGCTAAGGCTGGAGGATGAGCCTCGCCGATCTCAGCGTCAACTTCTTCGTCGCCCTCTTCGCCCTGATCGACCCGATCGGCAATGTGCCGGTGTTCGCAGCCGCGACGGTCGGCGCGACCCC
>DASYAQ010000524.1:0-3183 GCA_036501225.1 Caulobacteraceae bacterium
TCGACCCCGATCACCTTGCAGCCGGGGATGAGCGCCCGCGCCGCCAGCGCGGAGCCAGCCAGCAGGCCGCCGCCGCCCAAGGGCACGAACAGCCGGTCGAACGGCCCGGCCTGCTCGATCAGTTCCTTGGTCGCCGTGCCCTGGCCGGCGATGATCCGTGGGTGGTCATAGGGCGGGATCAGCGACAGGCCGCGCTCGGCCGCCAGGCGCTGGCCGATCTCCTCGCGGTTCTCGGTGTAGCGGTCGTAGGTGACCACCTCGCCGCCATAGCGTTTGGTGCCCTCGACCTTCACCCTCGGCGCGTCGGTCGGCATGATGATGACAGCCGCGGTCCCCAGGATCCGGCTGGCCAGAGCCATGGCCTGGGCGTGGTTGCCCGACGAATAGGCGACGACGCCCTTGGCCCGCTCGGCGTCGGACAGGGCGGCGATGGCGTTATAGGCGCCGCGGAACTTGAAGGCCCCGGCGCGCTGGAAATTCTCGCATTTGAAGACGGCGCTGGCGCCCAGCGCGGCGTCGAGCGAGCTTGAGGTGAGGGCGGGGGTGCGATGCGCTATGCCCTCGATGCGGGCGGCGGCGGCTTCGATATCGGCATAGGCTGCCGCCGGCGGCTCGCCACTCTGATGCAAGACTTCCCCCCTCACGCTACGCGGATTGACACATAGTCGAACTTGGACAAGATGTCCAGAACCCGACCCCAGCGGCGCACAGCGGCGCATCCTCGATGAGACAGGCGACGCATGGCCGAAACCGCCGCACCTGCCCCGGACGCGACCGGTCGCCGCGACGTCTTCCTCTATTTCGGCCTTCTGACCTTCCTGGTCTATATCGCCTCGCCGCACGCCTATCTGCTGGATGTGGCCACCGCCTACATGTTGAAGAATCAACTGCACGCGACGGCCTCGGAGATTTCCCAATTCCGCGTGCTCACCGCCGCGCCGATCTATGTCTCCTTCCTGTTCGGCCTGTCGCGGGACCTGTGGAACCCGTTCGGCCTGCGCGATCGCGGCTTCTTCCTGATTTTCGCCCCCGTGGCGGTGGCGATCTTTTTGGTGCTGGCGGTGCTGCGCCTGTCCTATGCCGGCCTGTTCGTGGGCGTCTTCGTGGCCATGATCGCCTTCCGCTTCATCTCGGCCGCCTATCAGGGGCTGATGGCGCTGACCGCCCAGGAGCAGTTCATGTCCGGGCGGCTGAGCGCGCTGTGGCAGGTCATATCCATGGTCGCGTCCTTCGGGGCGGGCCTGGCCGGCGGCTGGGTCTCGGCTCATCTGAGCAGCAGCGGAACCTTCCTCTTGATGGCCGGCCTCACCGCGCTGATCGGCCTTCTGGGCCTTTGGAAACCGCGGGCGGTGTTCGAAGGCGCCTATGAGCGTCCCCAGGCGCGCGGTCTGGACTTCTTCGGCGATCTGAAGCGGCTGGCGCGCAGCCGGGCGATCTATCCGCCGGTGATCATCATCCTCTTGTTCCAGTTCTCGCCCGGCCTGAACACGCCGATGCAGTTCTATCTCAGCAACACGCTGCACGCCTCCGACACCGTCTATGGCGAGTTCAATGCCCTGATCTCGGCCGCCTTCATCCCCGGCTTCCTCGCCTATGGCTTCCTCTGCCGGAAGCTTTCCTTGCGCACCCTTCTGTGGATCGGCTCGATCCTCACCGTGCCGCAGATGGTCCCGCTGGCCTTTATCCGGTCAGGCAACGAGGCTCTTTTGCTGGCTGTGCCCATGGGGCTGATGGGCGGGGTCGCGGTCTGCGCCTTCGCCGACCTCACCATCCGCTCGTGCCCGCAAGGCCTGCAGGGCAGCCTGATGATGCTGGTCGAAGGGGTCGGCCTCTTGTCGCTGCGCGCCAGCGACGCCTTCGGCTCGGCCGTTTATGACGCCAATCCGCGCAACGGCTTCCTCTATTGCGTGGTCGCCACCACCCTGGTCTATGCCTTGATCCTGCCGACCCTGCTGCTGGTGCCGCGCGAGGTCGCCGCCTCGACCGAGGATGGGGCGACTGGAGCGCAGGCAACCGGTGTCGGCGCGAACGAAGCGGCCCTGGGGTAGGTGGTGTGACGGCGCACGTTTCTGTTCTCGCCCTCGGCGGCACCATCGCCTCGCGGCCCTCAGGGAGCGCCCTGGTGCGGCCGGAGCTCACGGCCGACGACCTGGCCGTCCTGGTCGGCGACGCGAAGGGCGTGCCCCCCGTGCGCGCCGAGTCGCTTTTGCAGGCGGCCAGCGGCGATCTCGACTTCGCCGCCATCGCCAGGGTCGCCGAACGCGTCCGCGCGGTCGTCGCCGAGGGGGCGCAAGGCGTCGTCATCACCCAGGGCACCGATACTCTTGAGGAGACCGCCTTCCAGCTCGACCTGATGCTGGAGCTGGACCAGCCGGTGGTGGTGACCGGCGCCCTCAGGAACCCGTCCCTGCCCGGGGCCGACGGCGCCGCCAACCTGATCGCCGCCATCCGGGTCGCCGCCGCGCCCGCCGCGGCGGGTCTCGGCGTGGTGGTGGTGATGAACGACGAGGTCCACGCCGCCCGCCTGGTCAGAAAGACCCACAGCCACAAGCCCTCGGCGTTCGCCTCGCCGGCCGCCGGGCCGCTGGGCTGGATCGCCGAGGGTCGCGTCCGCATCGTGCTGCGTCCGGCCGAGCGGGCGCCGGCCTTGAGCTGGCGCGGCGCCGCGCCCGACGTGGCGCTGGTCTCCATGGCCTTCGCGACCCCGGCCGCCGTCTTCGACGCCTTCCTCGCGCGGCCACCGGCGGGGATGGTGATCGCCGCGCTCGGCGCAGGCCATGTCCCGGCCTGGACGGTGGAGGCGATCGGCGCATTGGCCGCCAAGCCGCCGGTGGTGCTGGCCTCGCGCGCCGGCGCCGGCGAGGTGTTCGCCGGAACTTACGGGTATCCGGGCTCGGAAAGCGATCTCATCGCCCGCGGCTGCATCCGCGCCGGCTATCTCGATCCCCTGAAGGCGCGGGTCCTCCTGACACTGCTGCTCGGCGCCGGCGCCGACAAGGGCCGGATCGCCGAGGCCTTCGCCCGCTTCTGAGGCGCGCCGCTCTTACGAAACGGACGGCGAGAGCACCATCACCAGTTCGATCCTGCCGTCTTCGCCGGTGAGAATCTGCGCCTTGGCCGTTCCGTGCGCGAAGGTGGCGAGGAACTGGTCCGCGCCATTGGCGCCGACGCCGGCGAAGTCGA
>DASYAQ010000525.1:0-1647 GCA_036501225.1 Caulobacteraceae bacterium
CTGGCCGCGCGACGCGGCATTCTGCTTGTCGACACCAAGTATGAGTTCGGGTTGGACTCCGAAGGGCGGCTGGTTCTTGCCGACGAGGTCCATACCCCGGACAGCAGCCGGTTTTGGATAGCCGATAGTTACGAGGAACGCTTCAGAGACGGTCTTGCGCCGAACCGCCTCGACAAGGACATTCTCAGAAATTGGCTCAACTCCAAGTGCGACCCGAATGTCGATCCGCTGCCCGTCGTCCCGGACGAAATCCTGCTTGAGGTGGCGGCGGCCTATGGGCGCGCGTTGGAGCTGATCACGGGCGAAGCGCTTGATTGGCCGGATGCAAGCCTGGGGAGCGCCGAGCGCCTGCGGGCGAATCTCGGGTTGCCGAACTGACGAGCATGACATTGCCGTATCGCCCAGGCGCGGTGATCTTCGATATGGACGGCCTGCTGTTCGATACCGAAGCGCTCTGGCAAGAGGCTCTTCTGGCTGCCGCCGCCGAAGGCGGGCGCGAGATTCCGGACGAGGTCTACACTAAGTCGATCGGCGTGCGGCGGTCGCAATGCAGGGGTTTATTCCTGTCGCACTTCGGCGAGGATTTCCGCTTTGACGATTTCCACGCGAACTGGCGGCGCCATTTCTGGCTGATCGCTGAAAACAAACCTGTCCTGAAGCCCGGGGCGCCTGAACTGCTGGACATCCTGGACCAGTTCAGGCTGCCGCGTGCAATCGCCACCTCGTCATCTCGAACGACCGTCGAGCGCCACCTGACCTCGCACAGCCTGATGGATCGTTTCGACCAGATCATCTGCCGCGGCGACTACGAAAATGGCAAACCCGCGCCCGATCCATTTCTGAAGGCCGCCGAACGGCTGGGGGTCGAGCCCCGGCTATGCCTGGCGCTGGAGGATTCTCATATTGGCGTAAGATCGGCGTCGGCGGCCGGCATGATGACCGTGATGGTGCCCGATCTGCTCGAACCAACCGAGGCGCTTTGTGCTCTGTGCGTCGTTGTTGCGCGCGATCTGCATCAGGTCGGTGATCTGGTTCTGGCGTGTCTATGAGCGTGGCGGCAGGTTGGCGCCGAGGTGGGCAAATCGCCGACCATAGACCCTAGTCCGACACCACCCCGTCGTCGGTGAGGCGGAGGTGGCTGAGGGTGCGGTCTTCCGAAGCCATGCGCCAGGAGAGCAGACCTTGCGCGCCGGCCAGCAGGGCGGCGGCATGGGCCGGGTCGCCGGCCAGGTCGATCATCTCGTCGGGGTCCTGCGCCAGGTCGAACAAGAGCGGCGGCAGGCGGGTGAAGTGGACGTATTTGAACCGCTCGCCGCGCAGGATGGTCATGGCGCACTCGTCCGGGCTCAGATCGTGCTCGCCGGGCGCGGATGCCGCATCGTCACGGAAGTCGAACTCCCAGTGCGCCGCGCGGCGCCAGGTCATGGGCGCGCTGGCGCCGGCGAGGAACGGCGCGAGGCTCGCGCCGTCGCACTGGCGCGGAAGCGCCGCCCCGATCGCCTGCAGCAGGGTCGGCATGATGTCGACGTGCTCGGTGAAGGCCTCGACCCTGGCCCCGCGCCCAGCATCAGCCGAGGCGCGCGGATCGCGGATGATCAGCGGGATGCGATAGGAGCCGTCGAAATAGCCGCCTTTGCCGAGCAGCCA
>DASYAQ010000526.1:0-5204 GCA_036501225.1 Caulobacteraceae bacterium
GGCTGTCGGCAAAGCCCGGCAGGCGCTGGGCCGACGGCTTTTGGCGCTCCGCCGCGGCGCGGACCAGGATGCGGGCGTCGTCGAACAGCCGCGAGTCCGACGGCCCGCGCTCGACCATCAGATAGGGCAGGAAGAGCGCCTGGGCGGCCGGCTGGACCCTGGCCATGTCCGCCCAGGGATCGCCGAAGCCAGCGCCCATCCTGGCCAAGGCCCGGCGGCGCAGATCGGCTTCGGCCGCGCGCTTGGCGGCCATGAAGCCGGGGTCGTCGAGCGCCTGCAGGCGGCCGAAATAGACCTTGTAGTCATTCTCAAGGCCGAACAGCTCGTCGTCGCCGAGGCGCTTGTTGCTGGTGCTCTCCTCGGTGAAGCGGATCACCCGGCCGCGCAGCTCGGAAAGCTCGGTCATGGTCAGCGGCACGGCCAGGTCGCGCTGGGTCTCCAGCTGCGCCACGGTCAGCTCGCGAAAGGTGTCGCCGGGATTGCCGGAGACGAAGACCGGCTGGCCTGCGGTCGGTGGCGCGGGGTTCCAGCGCAGGTGGTCGGGCGTCGCCACCGGCCGGCCAGCCTCGTAGAGGCGCAGGAAGGCGCAGTCGAAGTCGTAGCGGGGAAAGTTGAAATTATCCGGATCGCCGCCGAAAAAGGCCGCCTGGTAGCCGGGCGAGAAGACCAGCCGCACATCGACATATTTGCGGTAGCGGTAAAGCCTGAACTGGCCGCCGTGGTAGAAGTCGACCGTCTCGCAACGCAGCTTGGGGTCGCCGCCGCAGACCTCCTTCTCGATGGCGCCGGAGACGGCGTTACGCGCCTTGACCAGGGCCTCGCCGGTCAGGCCCGCGCCGGCCGCGGCCATGCGCGGGGTGACGTCGGTGACCCCGACCAGGATCTCGGCCTGCAGGCCGGGACAGGTCTTCTCCTCGGGCTTCGTCGCCGCCAGATAGCCGGTCTTGAGCAGGTCACCGCCCGGCGCCGACAGGTCGTGGGTGCAGCCGGCGACGCAGTGGTTGTTGGTCAAGACCAGCCCGCCTGTGCCGACCACCGAGCCCGAACAGCCCACCGACAGGCGCACCGAGGCGGCGCGCACATGGTCCAGCCAGGCCGGCGTGATCTCGACCCCATAGGCCGCCTTCACCCTGGCCGCCGGGAAGTTGTCGAAGGTCCACATGCCCTCATCGGCGCTGGCGGCGCCAGCCAGGGCGACGGCGAGCGCCAGGACGGCGGCGAAGAGGGTGGGGTTACGCAAAATCGGTCGTTCCCTGAAAAACAAGCAGCGCTGTTTAGCCCCTTCTCCCCTCGCGGGAGAAGGTGGCCGGTCGAAGACCGGTCGGATGAGGGGCCGCGCAACCTTCTCCGTGGGAGTCACGGCCCCCTCTTTCCAACCGCCGGCGCGGCCCCTCATCCGTCTGCTTCGCAGCCACCTTCTCCCGCGAGAGGGGAGAAGAGGCGCATTGGTGGCGGAGGTTCAGTCCTCTGGGAGAGGATTATTCGTCCAGCTCCGCGTAGTGGCGGAAGATGCCGTCGGTGTTGAAGGGGATGCGGCGGTCGGAGGCCAGGTAGGCGGCGATCCTGGGCAGGGCGGCGACCTGGTCGCGCAGCGCGATGACGCGCGGCCATCCATGCTCACGGGCGCGCATCGCCTTGGGGAAGGCATAGCGCAGGCCCTCGATCACCTGGAACAGGCCGAGGTCGGCATAGGTCAGGGACCGGCCGACCAGATGGCTGTCGCCGACCGGATTGGCGGCCATGACGCGCTCGAAATAGCCGAGAAACTTGGGAATGCGTTGCGCGCGGAACTCGCTCGCCCGGCGCAGCGCTTCCGGCCGCTGGTCGGCGTAGTAGAGGCCGACCCCGACCGGATGGTGGGTGTCGTGCGCCTCGGCTGTCAGGTCGGCCAGGGTTAGCGCCAGCTGGTGGGTGAACAGCCGCCCGGCCTCGTCGGCGGGGGCCAGCTCCAGGCGCGGGCCGAGGTGCAGCAGGATGGCGGCGGTCTGGGCCACCATGACCTCGCCATCGACCAGGAAGGGCGGCGCAAACGGCGGGTGGGGCAAGCTCTTGTCGCCCATCAGCTTCAGCATCCTGGCCTGGCCGCCGGGTTCGCGCGCCACGTCCACATAGGCCGCGCCAGCCGCCTCCAGCGCCAGGCGCACGAATTCGCCCCGTCCCTGGATGCTCGGCCAGTAATAGAGCTCGAGAGTCATCGGCATCTCCTCAAAGCACGGAACCTTGGCCGCGCCGGGTCATTTTCCTCTCCTTGAACCGGCGGCAGAGCTTCCGCCCAAGGGAGGTTTCAATGCTTGGAACGATTCTGATCGTGCTTCTGATCCTGGCCCTGATCGGCGCCCTGCCGAGTTGGGGCTACAGCCGCTCCTGGGGCTATTACCCCTCAGGCGGCCTGGGCCTGGTGGTGGTGATCGTCCTGGTGCTGGTGCTGATGGGCCGAATCTGACTCGGCGGCAGGCGCGTCACGCCCAGGTCGGTTGCTGGCGGCATCGCATTTCCTCAGCCCGCTCGGGCCCGGCGATTGCTCACCGCCCAGGCGCGCTCGGCGTCGGGCATGTAGTCGCGCGTCATCGGCAGAGCGTCGACGCGCCGGGTCAGCTGCAGCTGGAAGTTCATATGCCGCCCGGCGCGGAAGCTGAACTCGCTGATCGCCAGGTAGTATTCCCACATGCGGCAGAAGCGTTCGTCGTAAAGGCGCGCGATCTGGCTGCGTTCGGCGGCGAACCGCTCGCGCCAATGGCGCAGCGTCTCGGCATAGTGCCGGCGCAGGATCTCGATGTCGGTGATCCACAGGCCGCTGCGCTCGACCGCCGCGGTGGTCTCCGACAGGGCCGGAATATAGCCGCCCGGAAAGATGTATTTGCGGATGAACGGGTCGGTGACGTTCGGCGGATCGCGCCGGCCGATCGAGTGGACGACCGCGATGCCGTCCGGGGTCAGCCGCTCGCGCAGATTGTCGAAAAATGCCAGGTAGTTTGGCTGGCCGACGTGCTCGAACATGCCGACCGAAACGATGCGGTCGAAGCTGCCGCCGAGGTCGCGGTAGTCGCAAAGCGCGAAGCGGGCCAGCCGCGACAGCCCGGCCGCCTCGGCGCCGGCCTGGGCGGTGGCGAGCTGCTCCCGCGACAGCGTGACGCCCAGCACCTCGACGCCGTGGTCACGGGCGAGGCTGAGCGCCAGCCCGCCCCAGCCGCAGCCGATGTCCAGCACGCGCTGGCCGGCCTCGAGGCGCAGCTTGGCGGCGATGTGGGCCTTCTTGGCGGCCTGGGCGTCCTCCAGGCTCATGCCGGCATGGGCGAAATAGGCGCAGGAATACTGCAGGTCCTCGTCCAGGAAGCGGCGATAGAGGTCGAGGCTGAGGTCGTAGTGGTGGGCGACGTTGCGGCGGGCCCTGGCGCGGTCGTTGGCCTGGCGCAGACGGTGCGCCACGGCGATCCAGACCCGGGCCAGCGGGCCGGGCCGGATGCGCTCCTCCTCCGGCAGGTTGGCGGCGATCAGGTTCAACAGCGCCGTGACGTCGCCGCGGTCGAAGCTCAGATCGCCCTCCATATAGGCCTCGCCGATGCCGAGGCCGGCATTCAGCACGATCCGACGCTCGCCGCGGCGCGTGACCGCGACCCCCACCGGCTCACCCGAGCCGTCGCCATAGCTCCGCGTCGATCCATCGGCATAGGCCACCGTCAGACAGCCGGCCTTGAGCCTGGCCTGGAGAAAATGATGCAGCAACGTCGTCAACCCTCGCATGAGCCCGATGAGCCCAAACGAACGTTGCGGCGCGGGGTTGCATGGGGCGATCAGCCCAGTCCCAGCTCGCGTTTCCGCGCGCGGGTCAGGCGCGCGGCGACCAGGGCGTGGGCCTGGCCGAGATAGGCTTCGAGGTCGTCGTCGCCCAGGGCGTCCGGGCCGACCAGCCGCACCCATTTCGCGCGCCGCAGATAGGGCGCCGGCCGCGCCAGCCCGTGCTCGACCAAGAGTTCGAAGGCCATGTCCGAGGCCTTGAAATTATAGGCCGGCGCGCCTTCGCCATGGTTCAGCCCGATGAGCGCGAACATCTTGCCGCCGACCTTGAACACCCGCGCCTCGCCCCACTGGACGGAAAGGGTGGCGGCCGGCAAGGCCAGGCAGGCGGCCTCGAAGGCTTTCGGCGTCATACGGGGCTCCTAGCCGTGAACAGGTCGACGCCAAATAGATTCAGGCGCACGAAACGATGCGCGAAGCTGTTGTCGCCAGCCCCGCCACACTATATTGCCGGCCCCGCGAGCAGGTGAGGTGGCCGAGCGGTCGAAGGCGCACGCTTGGAAAGCGTGTATAGGTTTACCCCTATCGAGGGTTCGAATCCCTCTCTCACCGCCATACTTGCGAACTGGTTGCGTTGCGCCGCGGGACGGAGCGGCAAATCCCCACAGCGCCGTTCAGGTGCGCCGGCGCCTAAAGTCTTGGCGCCGTGAACCGCAGGTGGCCTGCAACGTCCGCGCGCGGAAGAACTCAAGATTGACTGAACGGCGTTCTTCCATAGAGTGTCAGGCCACATCGTGACGCTATCGTCACATTCCAATTCGCCGGGGGCGACCATGGCCGAGAGGCTCTCCAACACCAGAATCATGACCCTTGCGGGCGCGGCGCTAATCGTCGTGACCGGCGGGGTGGTCTATTTCGGCCACATCTATCCGCTGCAAGGCGGCACCGTGACCGGCACCATCGCGCCGGCCGAACGCTATCGCTCCAGCCAGATCCAGGACAACGACGTCCAGCTCGGCAACGACGCCGTGCCGGTGCTGATGCAGACCGACGCCTTCGAGCTGATGGTCAAGAACCCGTCCTTCCGTCAGTTGGCGATGGACCCCGGTTTCCAGGCCCTGGCGCAGAACCCGGCGGCGCTCAGCGCCATGGCGCAGAACCCGAAGGCCTTCACCGCCCTGGCGCAGGACCCCAAAGCGTTCGCGGCCATGGCCGCCTCGGCCGCCAACAGCCAGGCCTTCAGCTCGCAGGCCTTTAGTTCGATGGCTTCCAACGCCAAGGGCATGAGCGCGCTCGCCACCAATCCGCAGGCCTTCGCGGCCATGGCGAGCCACGCCGCCGCCTTCGGCGCCTTCGCCAGCCACCCGGCCGCCTTCCAGGCCATGGCCGCCAATCCGTCGGCCTTTGCCGCCTACGCCGGCAACCCGCAGGCCTTCCAATCGGCCGCGGCGAACGCCAAGGCGGTCTCG
>DASYAQ010000527.1:0-2428 GCA_036501225.1 Caulobacteraceae bacterium
GTCTCGCGAAAATTGGCCATCTCGGCCATGCGGTCTTCCGGCGTGGCGATGCCGTGCAGGTGGCCGGCGCCGGTGAAGATGTCCGACCATTTGGTCAGGTTGCGGCGCTCCTCGAACGGGAAGTCGAACAGGGTGGCCAGCATCTGGGTGGTCAGCTCGATCGACACCCGGTCGACCCAGTCGAACGGCTCGCCGATCGGCAGGCCGTCCAGCACGCGGGCGGTGCGCTCGCGGATCAAGGGCTCCATGGTGTGCAGGTTCTGCGGTGAAACCGCCGGGCTGACCGTCTTGCGCTGCACGTCGTGCTTGGGCGGGTCCATGGAGATGAACATCGACGGACCCTCCTCGTTGGGCGAGCCGGCGATGCTGATGCCGCCGACCGAGGCGTCGGAGGAGAAGACCTGGTGGTTGGTGTCCACCGCCATGATGTCGTTGAACCGGGTGATCGACCAATAGGGCCCGTGCAGGCCCTCGGCGCAGTAGTGGACCGGGTCTTCCCTCCGCAGGCGCTCGAAATAGGGCCAGTGGGTGTCGGTCTGGAAAAGGTCAGGGCGCGCCACGTCGACCTCTTCGATCGGCAGGGCATAGGCCTTGGCGCGGGCCTCGGCCTTCAGGTCGCTGGTCGAACCGTCGCTCATGATGGGTTTCCTCCCGCGCACTGACTCAGCCGCGCGTCTTTGCGGCCAGCCTAGCACAGGCTCCGCGCCGGCCGGCTAGTCTAAGTGAACGTCGATCCCCAAGGCGCTGAGCAGAGCGTACTGCTGGTCGAGCCTGATTTTCAGCCCGGCGCGGGTGGCGAGCGCGCCCAGGTCCAGCCCGCTGATCTCGGCTCCGCGCAGATCGGCGCCGGCCAGCTTGGCGGCGGTCCAGATCGCCCCGAACAGATCGGCGCCCGTGAGGTCGGCGCCTTCGAGGTCCGCGCCCGACAGATCCGCCTCGCGGAACAGCGAGCCGCTGAGATCGCAACCCGGCAGCCTTGTCTCGGCCAGCTCCGCGAGATGGAAGTTGCAACGGCGGAAGGCCGCGCTCGTGCGCACCACCTGCCGGCCGAACGTCTTGGAGAAGTCGGCGCGGTGGAAGCGCGCGCCGCGCAGATTGCAGTCCTGCATGGCCACGTCATAGAGATCGGAACGATCGAACTGAGCGAAGCTCAGGTCGCAGCGTTCGAACCGGGCCTGCTCCAGCCGGCTGAAGGCGACGACCAGACCGGCATGGTTGGCGGCGTCGGCGAACACACAGTCCTCGAACACCGCTTCGCGCAGGTCGACATGGGCAAGACGGCAGCGAACCAGACGGCATCGCTGGAACCGCGCCTCGCGCAGGATCGTGTTGCTGAGCTGGGCGTCCTCGACGACACAGTCGACGAAGATCGCCGCGCTGAGATCGGCGTCGGTCCAGTCGAAGTCGGTGACGGTGACGCCTCGGAGCGTCGCGCCGGCGGTCGGTTGGGTCACGGGGGTCCGGTTGGCTTGGTGGGTGTGCCACATTGGCATGACCTGGCCGAAACTTGCACAGCTGGGACGCCGGCGATGCGGTTCGATCGGCCGCGCGTCTCGCGATCGGTTCACTTCGCGCTCATATCCCCCTGATATTGCGCCTCTCGTCGAGCGTCGTGCGCCCGAAGCGGTGACGCACGGACTTGGCACGCGACGTGAAGGGCTTTTGGCGTCGTAGGCGAACGGGCAGGGGCTGATGAGCGACTATTCAGCGGTCCTGTCCGATGGGCCGCAATCCGCCCGCGCCGGCGCCCAGCTTGGCCGCCTGGCCATCGTGCTCGGCCTCCTTGTCTATCTCGCCTTGCTGTTCGCGGCCTGGTGGGGGCTGGAGAAATTCCTGCCCGACCAGCTGCACGTCACGCTGCTGGGCCATGGCCTGACGGTCAGGGAAGTGCACCGCCGCATCGTCAGCGACGGCCTGATCTTCCTCTTGCTGCCGACGGTGCTCATGCTCGAATGCCTGGTGGTCGGCTGGGCGGGCAGCTCGGCGCGCCAGCTGCTGTTCGCGCGCAAGGCCTCCAATAAGACCGACCTGGCCATCTTCGTGATGGGGCAGGGGCATCTGACCGACCTGGCCGGCCGCGTGCTGACCCTGGGCGCCTCGATGCTGACCGGGGCCTGGATCCACGATCGCCTGAGCACGGCGCTCGGCGCGCCGCTCACCCTGGTCCCGGCCTCGACGCCGGTGGCCATGCAGGTCGCCGCCTATTTCGTCGTCTATTCCTTCTTCGACTACTGGACCCACCGGCTGGACCACACGCGCTATTTCTGGCCGCTGCATCGCTATCACCATGCCGCGGACGACTTCTGCGTGGTGACCGCGACGAGGCAGCATCCGGCCGCCTTCACCGGCGTCTTCTTCATCAACATCCCGCTGGCCATCCTCGGCGCCTCGCCGGCGGCGATGATCTACGTGAACGTGCTGGTGATCA
>DASYAQ010000528.1:0-25748 GCA_036501225.1 Caulobacteraceae bacterium
CCCCCCCGGTTTCCATGACTGCCTAGTTTGCCGCAGAGGACGCAGAGGTTGCGCAGAGGACGCAGAGATTCGGCGTCCGGCGGCCGCGTAGCGGCCAACGATGGTATCGTCGGACGCGACGCTTCGCTCCGCGAACTCCGCGCAAGCTCTGCGTCCTCTGCGGTAATCCTCTGGCGGCTTCGCCGCAAATTGGTGGACCTTGGGCGCTCATCCCAGGATCGCCCCGGTTCGCGCCGCCTTTGCCGCGTCGCCGCGCCTGCATACTTTTCCGTGGAAGGCCGTATACGGCGGGCTGCGCACCCTTACGGGTCCGGAATTTTTGATCGAGGCTATTGAATGACGACGACGACCGAGCCGCGGAGCGCCGAGACCAAGCCGATCGACAAGCAGGCTCTGCTGGCCAGGTACATCGCCGAACGCGACAAGCGCCTGCGCGCCGACGGCAATGCGCAGTATCTCGAACTGAAGGGCCAGTTGGCCCACTACCTGGACGATCCCTACACACCCTTCGTCGAGCGCGCGCCGAAGACCGACCATGTCACCTTCGCCTTTGTCGGCGGCGGCTTCGCGGGCCTGGTCACCGGCGCGCGGCTGGTCGAGGCCGGCGTGACCGACGTGCGCATCGTCGAGAAGGGCGGCGACTTCGGCGGCACCTGGTACTGGAACCGCTATCCCGGCGCCCAGTGCGACACCGCCTCGATGGTCTACATGCCGCTGCTCGAAGAGACCGGGCACATGCCGACCGAGAAATACGCCCATGCGCCGGAGATCCTGGCCCAGTGCCAGCGCATCGGCCGGCAGTACGGCCTCTATGACAACGCGCTCTTCCACACCGAGGTCCGGGATCTGAGTTGGGATGAGGAAAACGCCCGCTGGGTGATCCAGACCAACCGCCGCGACCGCTTCACCGCCAGCTTCATCGGCCTGGGCACGGGCCCGCTGCACGTCGCCAAGCTGCCCGGCATTGCGGGCGTCTCCAGCTTCAAGGGCCACTCGTTCCACACCAGCCGCTGGGACTACGCCTATACTGGCGGCGACCCCGGCGGCGCTGCCATGACCAGGCTGGCCGACAAACGGGTGGCGATCATCGGCACGGGCGCCACCTCGGTGCAGGCGGTGCCGCACCTGGCCCGCGCGGCCAAGGCGCTCTACGTGGTCCAGCGGACGCCGTCCTCGGTGGACGTGCGCGCCAACGCGCCGATCGATCCGGACTGGTTCGCCGGCATCGCCACGCCGGGCTGGCAAGGGCGCTGGCTGGAGAATTTCACCGCCAACCAGGCCGGCGGCACGGCCGAGGAAGACCTGGTCCAGGACGGCTGGACGGATCTGTCCCGTCGCATCCGCGCCAAGATCGGCCAACTGCCGCCCGAGGATCGCGTGCCGCAGAAGATGCTGGCGGCCTACGAGGATAGCGACTTCGAGAAGATGGAGGAGATCCGCGCCCGGGCCGAGCAGATCGTCACCGACCGCGAGACGGCCGAAAAGCTCAAGGCCTGGTATCGCCAGCTCTGCAAGCGGCCCTGCTTCCACGACGCCTATCTGCAGGCGTTCAACACGCCGGGCACGCGCCTGATCGACACCGACGGCCAGGGCGTCGAGAAGATCACCGAAAAAGGCTTCGTGGTCGCCGCCGTCGAATACGAGGTCGAGTGCATCATCTACGCCTCGGGCTTCGAGGTCGGCACCGAGTACAAGCGCCGCGCCGGCTTCGACCTGACCGGCCGCGACGGCCTGAAGCTGTCGCAGGCCTGGGCCGAGGGCATGAAGACCAAGCACGGCATCCATGTGCACGGCTTCCCCAACGCCTTCTTCGTCCAGCCGACGCAAGGCGCGAACCTGATCTCCAACGTGCCGCACAACCTGACCGAGTCCGGCCGCACCATCGCCATGACCGTCCGGCACGCCCTGGAGGGCGGCCACCACCAGGTCGAAGTCACCGAGGAGGCGCAGGCCGCCTGGGTGGCGCTCTTGCTGACCGGCATGGGCCGCATGATGGGCGCGCCGGACTGCACGCCCGGCTACTACAACAACGAGGGCCAGACCCCCGGCCCGGCGGCGCGGCTGAACGTCGGCTATCCCGCCGGCCCGACGGCCTTCTTCAGCTATATCGACGCCTGGCGCAGCGCCGGCGACTTCGAGGGTTTGGCGTTTTCGTGAGCCGCGGCGGCCAGTCCGGCGGGGCGGCGGGGGAGCGAAGCCACCGGCGGGCCCGATCTGCTTGCATGGGCCGAGATTAGCCGGCGGGGCCGAGTCCATCAGCGATCGGGTGGCGACGCCGCTTGCATCCAAGAACGGTCTTCGCCGGGATCGAGCCGCGACGACTTCAGGTCCGCGATACGGTCAGGCGCATCGGAGACCAGATCGCCGCCGCTGAGCCGCTGGCGCGGCGGCTGGTCTTCCTGGCCGTCGCCGCCAGCGGCCGCGAAGGCTGGGAAGACGTCGTCGATCGTCTTGGTGTCCGGCAGGACGTAGACGATGGCGTCGCCGCCGGCGAGCGCCGACAGCACCACGTCGTCGTAGAATACCTTCGGCACGTTGATGCAGCCGTAGCTGATCCGGTGCTGGGCCGGGTCCGATGACTTGATGCGGCGGAAGCGGCGCTCTCCCGCGTTCACGCTCATCACCGGGTGCAACGAGATCGCGTCGGGCAGGTCGACCCAAAGCATCGTGCCGTGGCCGTCGGAGTCGCCGAACTCAGCCACGAACCGGCCGGCCGGGGTCGTGCGCTCATCCGCGCTGATCTGGGAGAGCTTGAGGTTGCCGATTCCGGGCGCCGAGTCGTCGCCGCGCGCGAGCCCGAGCAGCACCGGCGCCGAGCCGAGGAATTCGCCGCCGGCGTCGAAGGCGAAGATGTGGGCTCCGAGCTTGTCGACGATCATGAAGGGCAGGTCGCCGTTGTCGTCCGTGGCGGCGACCCACAGGGCCAGCCGCTCGGCGACTCCCGACGGGCGGCGCCCTTGCGGCTCCGCCGGCGCCAGGGTCAGCGCGTCCTCGGCGTCTGGCGGCGCATCGAGCGCGCCCCCAGTCTCGGACGGCGGATCGAGGTCCCGCGCAAGCGCCATGGGGACGGGAAGGGCGACCACGACCCCAAGCGCAAGGGCGGTCAGCGCCATTCGCCAATGACTGGACATGATTACGCTTTCACTTGGCCAGAGGACCGAACAAAGCCCCGGCCGGCGTCAAAGGCTTCGCGCGCCGTCGTCAGCCGCGCGGTATTCTTGGCGGGGGCGGCGCCTGCTGGATACTCGTCACCGTCGCCGTGAGCGCATCGATCCGCTGGTTTGCCTGAGCCGCCGAAGCCTGAGCGGCCTGGGCGGCGCCGAGGGCCTGGTCGGCCTTCTGGTCGGCGGCCGTCGCCTTGGCGTCCACGGCGGAAATATGCGCGTTCACCTCGGCGATGCGCTGGTCGACATACTCGGTCGAGGCGCAGGCGCTGAGGCTCAGGCCAGCCAAGATCGCCACAGTTACCACCGACAGCCCCCGCAGCCTCTTTACCTGGATCATCTTCGAATAGCCTCCGTTGGCCCCGCGGCGAGAGCGTCCGGGGCTGCCCGGCAGGACAAGCAATGTCCCGCCGGACTTCTAAACAGATGAAGCCCGCGCGCGTTCCCGCGCCCACGCGCCAAAGCGCCCACGGCGAATTCGCGACGCTCGTCGATGGCGGCGCGCCGGCGTCCGGGACCGCTTTCGCCGAGCACGTCGCGCGGCGCTCGGACGAGCAGCCCACCCCGGCGGTTCACGTCGCTTTCCCGGATCTGATGGGCGGGACGCGGCGTCGACCTAGGACTTGCGCGGTCGACGCGGCGTGCGCGGAGGCTGCCCACCCATGCTCTTGAGCTTCACCGTCTCGCCCTCGGGAAAGGTGACCATGACCTTCAACTCGCCCCCGAGCGCCCGGACGTAGTCGCGCAGGGTCGACAGCTTCATGTCAGACCGCCTCTCCAGGCGCGAGACATAGACCTGCCGGCCGCCGAGCTGTTCGGCGACTTCTGTCTGAGTGAGGTGCTTGGCCCTGCGCAGATCGCGAAGGGCGTACTCCTCCGCGATCAGTTCGGCGCCGCGCGCCTTGATCTTCCGTTGCCGTTCTGGGGGCAGCTTCGCCAGGAGCTTTTCATAGGGAACTGTCATGTCTTCCTCCTGGCGCCAAGGTGAGCGTCGTACCGCTGGTCGGCTTTGCGGATGAGCGAGGCATAGAACCGCCGCTGCGAGACACCGGCCTTGTCACCCGCGACGAGCAGGATGGCTTTGCGATCCGGGTCGAATGCATAGGCCACACGCCAGACACCGTCCGCGGCCTCGAACCGCAACTCTTTCATGTTCGCGTGGGCCGACCCTTTCAGCGTGTCTGAATATGGGCGCCTCAGCTGCGGACCGACCGCCTTCAGCAACTCCGCATATGCCGCCAGTTCGTCCTGCACCTGTTCGTTCAAAGCCATGAACTCGACAGCGAAGTCGGGGTGGAATTCGACCATCCAGTCCATGCTCCAAATATACCTTGAACGATCTATCCATTCAAGGGTATTTTGGGCTTCTTGGGCCTATCGCCGAGAACAGGTGAGAAGCATCGCGCCTGCGGCGCCGGTCCGGTCTATCGCAAGCTCGGCGGTCGCGTGGTCTATGCCCATCGAGGATCTGCGGGCTGATCTCGGCAAGCGGCGATCCACATCCGAACGCAGCGGGCGCGGCGCTTCCGCCCGACGACGGCCTTCGGCGGATCGCGCTGATGATCCGTCGCGGTGAACTTCGGCGTTTTCCAAATGCGCCGTTTGGATTAAGCTTCACCGTCCCATCAGCCAAAAAGTCGCGCGGCAGAGGCAGCCGATAGCGGTGACCATTGATCGGACGTGCAATGAAGTTGACCATCGAGCGGGCGGCGCTGCTGAAGGCGCTGGGGCATGTGCAGAGCGTCGTCGAACGGCGCAACACCATCCCGATTCTCTCCAACGTGCTGCTGTCGGCCGGCCGCGGCGAGGTCGCCTTCTCCGCCACCGATCTCGACATGGAGGTGGTCGATGTCGCTCCGGCCCAGGTCGCGGAAACCGGCCAGATCACCGCGTCGGCCCACACCCTCCACGAAATCGTCCGCGAACTGCCGGAGGGCGCCGACGTCGCCTTGAGCCACAGTCGCGAAGACCCGCGCCTGGCGATCCAGGCGGGCCGCGCGCGGTTCAACCTGCCGGCGCTGCCGGCCGGCGACTTTCCGGCCATGTCGCCCGAGCCGCCTTCGCCGCCCGTCGCCATTCCGACCGGCGACCTCGTCCGCCTGATCGACAAGACCCGCTTTTCCATGTCGACCGAGGAGACCCGCTACTATCTGAACGGCCTCTACCTGCATCTGGTCGTCGAGGACGGGGTCGAGAAGCTGAGAGCGGTGGCGACGGACGGCCACCGGTTGGCGCTGGCCGACATGCCGGCGCCCGAGGGCCTCTCCGGCGCCCCCGGCGTCATCATTCCGCGCAAGACCATCACCGAGGCGCGCCGGCTCATGGACGACGCCGGCGAAAGCGTCACCGTGGCCGTCTCGGCCCAGCGGGTCCGCTTCGGCTTCGACCACGCGACGATGACCTCCAAGGTGATCGACGGCGCCTTCCCTCAGTACGAGCGGGTGATTCCGCGCGACAACCGGCTGGTGATGACCGCGGACAACGCCCTCTTCGCCGCCGCTGTCCGTCGCGTGGCGATCATCTCCACCGATCACGTTCGGGCGGTGTACCTTACGCTGGAACCCGGCCGGCTGACGCTGAACGTGCGCAACATGGACGCCGGCCAGGCGGTGGAGGAACTGGAGGTCGACTACCAGGGCGATCGCCTGGAGATCGGTTTCAACGCCCGCTACATGCTCGACGTCGCCGCGCAGATCGACGGCGACACGATCGAGTTTCGCTTCGACGAGCACTCCGGCGGCCCGGCCGGGCCCAACCCCGCCCTGGTGCTCGACCCCGCCGACATCGGCGTCCGCTACGTGCTGGTGCCGCTGAGGGCTTAGCCGGGCAGGCCGCCCGGATGTCCCGACGCCAATTCCACTGCGGCTGGTCGAGGCGATAAGGTGGGCCCGACAGCTTCAGATCAGGACAGGTCATGACCGATCCCACCGCTCGCGCCGACGGCGACTTCGTCATCGGTCCCGACTATGCGCCGGCGCCCGAGTTGGCGGTCCAGCCCGGCGCGCCCGCGGGCGTGGTGCACGCCTTCACCATGGAGTCGCGCGACAGCAAGATCTATCCGGGCATCCGGCGGCTGGAGAACGAGGTCACCCGCAGGCGCGACGCCTTCGGCAACCGCATCGCCGCCGAGCCTAATGAGCAGTCGGTCGCCGGCCCCTATACCCGGACGGTGTGGGTCTATATCCCGCGGCAATACCGGCCGGGAAGGCCGGCCCCGTTCGTCGTGGCCCAGGACGGCTATCTCTATGTGAACCGCCTGCCGCGGGTGCTCGACAACCTGATCGCCGCCGGCCGCGTCCCGCCGATGATCGCCATCATGGTCGACAATGGCGGCGGCGACGCCCAGGGCTCGCAGCGCGGGCTCGAATACGACACCCTTTCAGGCCTCTACAGCGACTTCATCGAGACCGAAGTCCTGCCGCGCGTCGCAGCCGCGACCGGCGTCACCCTGACCGACGACCCGGACGGGCGCGCGGTCATGGGCGTAAGCTCCGGCGCGGCCTGCGCCTTCACGATGGCCTGGTTCCACCCGGAACGGTACCGCCGCGTGATCTCCTACTCGGGCACTTATGTAAACCAGCAGTCGCCCCCCGATCGCGCCAGCCCGCGCGGGGCATGGGAGTATCACGCGACGCTGATCCCCGGCGCCGAGCGCAAGCCGCTCAGGATCTGGCTGGAAGTCGGCGAAAAGGACCTCCACCCCGACGACCCGGAGGAGACCTGGCACAGCTGGCCGCTGGCCAACCACCGCATGGCCACAGCCCTCGCCGCCAAGGGCTACCCCTACCGCTTCACCTTCTCCCGAGACGGCCGCCACGCCGACCCGCGCGTCCTGGAACAGACGCTGCCGGCGGCGCTGGAGTGGGCCTGGCGGGGGTATCCAGGCTGACGATCCGCTGCGATAAGCCTCTGGGACGCAAAGCTAGAATTAAGTGACGCAACACCAGCCCCATAGGTTGTCCGTCGCCCCGATGATGGACTGGACCGATCGGCATTGCCGGCGGTTGCATCGGTCGCTGACGGGGCGGGCGCTGCTCTATACCGAGATGCTGACGGCGCCGGCGGTGGTCCATGGGGATCGGGCCAGGCTGCTGGGCGGCGATGCGGCGGACGGGCCGGTGGCGCTGCAGCTGGGCGGGGCCGACCCGGGGCAGGTGGCGGAAGCGGCGCGGATCGGCGAGGGGTTCGGCTATGCCGAGATCAACCTCAACGTCGGCTGCCCCTCCGACCGGGTGCAGAGCGGGCGGTTCGGGGCCTGCCTGATGCGCGAGCCTGAGCTCGTCGCGGCTTGCATGGCGGAAGTCATGGCCGCCGTGAGCGTGCCGGCGACGGTCAAATGCCGGCTGGGCGTCGACGACCAGGAACCGGAGGAGGGGCTGTTTCGCCTGGTCGAACTGTGCGCCGCCGTCGGGGTGACCACCTTTGTGGTGCATGCGCGCAAGGCCTGGCTGCGAGGGCTGTCGCCGAAGCAGAACCGCGACATCCCGCCGCTCGACCACGGCCTGGTCTATCGGCTGAAGGCGGAGCGGCCGGAGTTGACCGTGGTGATCAACGGCGGCGTCAGCTCGCTGGAGGAGGCCGAGGCGCACCTGGTCCATGTCGATGGCGTCATGCTGGGCCGCGCCGCCTATCACGAGCCCGGCCTGCTCGGATCGGTCGATCGGCGCTTTTTCGATGCGTCCGCGCCCGAGGTGGACGGGTTCGAGGCGGTGGCGCGCTACCGGGACCACATGGCGCGGGAACTGGCGCGCGGGACCGGTCTGCACACGCTGATCCGGTCGATGCTCGGCCTGTTTCACGGCGCGCCGGGTGCGCGCGCCTGGCGGCGGATACTGACGGTGGAGTCGACGGCGAAGGGCGCCGGGCTGGAGGTGGTCGACCGCGCGCTCGCGGCGTTGCGGGTTGCCGCCGAGCGGCGGCTGGAACTGGTCTAGGGTCTCAGGATCAGGGCCGACTTGGTCGCCTCGAACTGGCTCAGGCGACCCAGATAGGTCATGCCGAGCAGCGACTGTTTCAGGCCGCTCTCGATCACATAGGCGTCGACATTGTCGACCTCGGCGCCGGCGACGGCGACGGTATTGAGCTTGACCTCGGCGGCGCGCGCCTGGCCGCTGGCGGTGGTCACCGTGAAGGCATAGTTCAGGGTCTTGGGGTCGAAACCCAGCCTCAGCGCGTCATCGGGGGTCAGGGCCACGGCGCTGGCGCCGGTATCGACCAGAAAGCGCACCTCCTCGCCGTTGACCGCGGCCTCGGCCCAGTAGTGGCCATCGTCGGACTTGGCGATCGAGGCGGCCTCGCCGACAGCCGGGGCGGTGTCGGCCCGCGGCGTCACGATCTGGGCCTCGGCCTGGCGCAGCGGCGGGCCGGGATGGTCGCGCGACAGCGAGATCACCGCCTCGGCGCTGGCCGCGGCGGAGACCGCGCCGATCAGGGCGATCGCGGCCAGCCTCAACATGATCCACACCCCGCCATATCGGCTTTGTCAGGCCGTTTCTCGGCCCCTTGGCGGCGACTATGCGCACCGACCGGTTTGCAACCGGTGAATCAGGGTCGATAGTCGGTTTGAACCCCCATGCCCCAGCCCCGCCGCATCGAAGGCTACGCCATCGTTTCCGAGGACGGCATGCTGGCCAACGCCGCCGGGATCATGCCGGACTCGCTCAGGTTCGAGGCCGACAAACGCTTCTTCGAACGCGGGCTGGACGGCGTCGATGTGGTGACCCACGGCCGTCACTCGCACGAACACCAGCCGCATTCGGACCTGCGCCGCCGCCTGGTCATGACCCGAACGGTTCCCGCCCTGGCGCCCGACCCGTCCTATCCAAAGGCGATGCACTGGAACCCGGTCGGCGCGACCCTGGACGAGGCGCTGGCGGCGCTCGGCGCGCCCGAGGCCATCGTCGGCGTCATCGGCGGCACGGACGTGTTCGCGATGTTTCTGGATCTTTACGACGTCTTCCACCTGTCGCGGGCGCCGAATGTCCGGTTGCCGGGCGGGCGGCCGGTCTTTCCCGGCGTGCCGGCTCAGACGCCGGAAGCGGTGCTCGCCCGCCAGGGCCTGCGGCCCGGCGCGCGCCAGATGCTCGATCAGGCGCGCGGCGTCAGCCTGGTCAGCTGGCGGCGCCGGTAGTCGCCGCGCGCGCTTTCGCCTCGGCGCGGAGGCGCTCGCCGCGGGCCGGCAGGGCGTGCATGATCTCGTCGCGCTCGGCGTCGGTGAGACGGCTCCAGCGGGCGATCTCCGGCAGGGTGCGATAGCAGCCGACGCAATGGCGACTGCGGCCGTCGACCATGCAGACCTGCAGGCAGGGGCTGGCGATGGGAGCGGGCGAGGTCGATACCATGCACGCCTTGTCGCTCGTTTGCCGTCCGTGCGGCAAGATGGAACGACCTGGCGTGGCCAGCTTTACAGGTGAGGCCGCGGGGCATCGGAACGGAGATGACGACGACGATCCTGGAACCGGGCGCGACCTGCTGGCGGATCGAGCGCGCGCGTCGCGCCGCCTTCCTGGTCGACGGGCAGGATTATTTCGGCGCGGTTCGCCTGGCGCTGGCCAATGCCCGGCGCTCGGTGCTGCTGCTGGGCTGGAGCTTCGATCCGCGCACGCGGCTGCAGCCGGACGGCATCGAGCGCGGCGACGATGCGGACGGGATCGGCCAGGTGCTGCTCGATCTGGCGCGCTTGCGCCCCGGCATCGACATCCGCGTGCTGATCTGGAAGTCGGCCCTGCCGATCGCCGCCTCGCAGGAGTTCTTTCCGCACCGGGCGCGGGCCTGGTTCGCCGACACGCCGGTGCATTTCCGCCTGGATGACGCAACGCCCTTGGCCGGCTGCCAGCACCAGAAGGTGGTGGTCATCGACGACGCCATCGCCTTCTGCGGCGGGGCGGATTTCGGCGTCGACCGCTGGGACAGCCCGGCGCATCTGGACGCCGACGCGCGCCGGTTCGATCCCACCTACAGCGCCCACCCGCCCCGGCACGAGGTGGGCATGATGGTCGATGGCGACGCCGCACGCGCGCTTGGCGACCTGGCCCGCGAGCGCTGGCGGCGCGCGACGGCGGAGGGGCTGGCGCCGCCGCCGGCGGCCGATGCCGATGCGTGGCCCGAGGCGATCAAGCCGGACATCACCGACACCGATGTCGCTATCGCCCGTACGGAACCGATCTGGGCCGGCCGGCCGCTGGTCGACGAATGGCGCCGGCTGACCCTGGCGGCGATCGCCCTGGCGCGGCGGACCATCTATCTGGAGAACCAGTATTTCACCTCGCCGGTGATCGCCGAGGCGATCGCCAGGCGCCTGGTCGAGCCGGAGGGTCCCGAGGTCGTCTTCATCTCGGCCGAACGCAGCCCCAGCTGGTTCGACCGGCTGACCATGGACCGCACGCGGACCCTGGTGCTGCGCCGGCTGCGGCGGGCCGACGTCTTCGGCCGCTTCCGCGCCTATCATGCCGACACCACAAGCGGCCGGCCGATCATCATCCACGCCAAGCTGGCCATCACCGACGACAAGCTGGCGCGGATCGGCTCGGCCAACCTCAACAACCGGTCGAGCGAACTCGACACCGAGTGCGAACTGGCCATTGAGGCCTCGGACGAGGCGACGGCGCTGGCCATCGCGCGCCTGCGCGACCGGCTGGTCGGCCACTACCTCGGCCGCTCGGCGGCAGATGTCGCCACCGCGACCGCGCGGCACGGCGGCCTGATCGGGGCGATCGAGGCGCTGAACCGGCATGGCCGGCTCAAACCCATCACGCCTTTGAGGATGGGCGCCTTCGCCAGCCTGATCGCCGCCTATCACCTGGGAGACCCCATCGGCGTCTATGACGCCTGGCGGCCGTGGCGGCGCAAGCGGGTGCTGGCGCTGGAAGTGCAGGCCATGGCGCGGGGCGATCCGGGCTAGATCACGATGATTTTGGATTGAATCAATCCAAAATCATGAACGTGATCTATCCCTAAGAGTTGGAGCGGGTTGCGGGCGGAAAACCGCTTCGCACTTTTCCTCAACCCGCTCTGGGGGTCAGCTCGAAGTCCATCACCAGCGGCAAGTGGTCCGACGCGATCCGGGTGAGGGGGCGGAAGGGCGCGCGGATGGCTTTCACCCGCACGTCGGGCGTCACGAACACATGGTCGATGCGCAGCATCGGAAAGGTGGACGGAAAGGTCGAGGTCCCGGCGCTGCTCGGCGCCCGTCGCCGGGCGTCGATCATTTTGGCCGCCAGGGTGCGGTAGACGATGGAGGCGCCGGTGGCGTTGAAGTCGCCGAGCAGGATGGCCGGGTTGCGGCAGTCCTCGCAATCCAGCCAGTCTGACCCGGCCAGGGCGACGGCCTGGCGGCGCTGCTCGCGCGGCATCAGGCCCAGATGGGCGGTAATGATCTGCACCTCGACGCCGGCGATGTCGACGGCGACCCAGAGTGCGCCGCGCGACTCCACCTGCATGCGTCCGATCAAGCCGGGCAGGGGGCCGGCCTTGACCAGCCGCTCCGGATAGGAGGTCAGGATGGCGTCGCCATACTGTTCCTCCTCGACCCTGAGCGCGGCGTTGAAGTGGCAGGCCATGTCCAGGCCCCGCGCGATCTCGTGCGCCTGGTCGACCCCGCCGCTGCGCGCGCGGCCGACGTCGAGTTCCTGCAAGGCGACGATGTCCGGCTCGAAGGCGGCGATCGCGTCGACGATGCGGCCGACGTCCAGCCGGCGGTCCGTGCCGATGCAGCCGTGCACATTGTAGGTCAGGATACGCGGCATGACTGGCTCGAACTTGACGCAAACGTCATGATTGCGCGCCCGCCTCTGGGCCCTATCATTGCGAACTGGCCTGGAGACGACGCATGAACCTCGATTTTTCGCCCGAAGACCTCGCCTTCCGCGAGGCGGTTCGCGCCTTCATTGAACAGAACTACCCGGCGCACCTGCGAGGCAAGCAGATCAACGAGGATTCGTTCCAGAAGGAAGATTATATCGCCTGGCACAAGGTGCTGGCGAAAAAGGGCTGGATCGCGCCGAGCTGGCCGAAGGAGTTCGGCGGCACGGACTGGACCCCGACCCAGAAATACATCTGGTCGGAGGAGCTGGCCCGCGCCGACACCCTGCCCATCCTGCCGTTCGGCATCTCCATGGTCGCGCCGGTGATCTACACCTTCGGGACGCCCGAGCAGAAGGCCCGCTTCCTGCCGCCCACCTACAACGGCGACATCTGGTGGTGCCAGGGCTATTCCGAGCCGGGCGCGGGGTCCGACCTGGCCTCGCTGCGCACCCGCGCCGTGCGCGAGGGCGACCACTATATCGTCAATGGCCAGAAGACCTGGACCACCTATGCCCAATTCGCCGACTGGGGCTTCTTCCTGGTCCGCACCGATCCGGATGTGAAGCCGCAGGCGGGGATCAGCTTCCTGCTCATCGACATGAAGTCGCCCGGCGTCACCGTGCGCCCGATCATCACCCTGGGCGGCGAGCACGAGGTCAACGACGTCTTCCTGGACAACGTCAAGGTGCCGGTCGACCAGCGCATCTTCGAGGAGAACCAGGGTTGGACGGCGGCCAAGTTCCTGCTCGCCAACGAACGCTCCGGCATCGCCGCCGTCGCCCGCTCGCGGCGCGGCATCGAGCGGGTGCGCGACATCGCCTCGACCGAGCTCGGCGACGATTCCGCGCCGCTGCTCAAGGACCCGCTGTTCAAGCGCAAGGTGGCGGAGCTCGAGATCGACCTGATGGCGCTTGAATACACCGAGCTGCGCACGCTGGCGGCCGAGAGCGCCGGCAAGGGGCCGGGGCCGGAATCCTCGCTTTTGAAGATCAAGGGCACCGAGATCCAGCAACGGGTGAACGAACTGGCGCTGGAGGCTGCCGGCCACTATGGCGCGCCCTATTTCCGCGGCTTCCCGCCGGGCGACAACCGCTATCCGATCGGCCCCGACTACGCCCACGACACCGCGCCGACCTATTTCAACGGCCGCAAGACCTCGATCTACGGCGGCTCCAACGAGATCCAGCGCAACATCATCGCCAAGATGGTGCTTGGGCTCTAGGTGTGGGGTAGAAGGTTCTTCAACCATCAGGGGGGCGAAGACGATGCAGTTACGAACGGCCGCTTTCGGCATGGTCGCCGCCATGGCGATCACGTTTCTGGGCGCGACCGCGCCGGCGCTGGCGGGTCCGCTGCCGGGCGACGGCATGACCGCCACCGAGCTCGCGGCCTGGCTGACGGCGGCGGGCTATGCGGCGACCGTGAAACCCGACACCACAACCCCGGGCGACCAGATCGTCTCCACCACGCTCGATGGCCTGGGCGTCGACATCTACCTGTACGATTGCAGCGGCGGCGGTGACGCGCGCCGTTGCACCTCGATGCAGTACGCCGCCGGCTGGGCGCCATCGAGCACCTACAGCCTCGACCGCACCAACGAGTGGAACCGGTCCCATCGCTACATCAAGGCGTACCTGACCAGGGGCAACTCGCTCTACGGCGAGTACGACCTCGATCTCAGGCCCGGCGGCACCTTCGAAATGCTGAACGAAACGCTCGCGAACTGGCGGAGGACCGTGGGCGACTTCAAGACCTTCTTCAGCCTGTAGCCGCGCCGCCGGCCCGATTGGCTGCAGGACCCTCAGCCTCAACCCCCGCGACCTAGGCGCTTAGCGATGGATTTCAACTTCACCGAAGAACAGTCGATGCTGCGTGACACGGTCACCAGCTTCCTCAATGACAAGTACGATTTCGAGGCGCGCAAGGGGATCGTGAAGTCGGAGGCCGGCTGGCGGCCGGACTACTGGAAGGCGTTCGCCGAGCAGCTGGGCATATTGGGGGCGCCGTTCTCCGAGGACCTCGGCGGCCTGGGCGGCGGGCCGGTGGAGAACATGATCGTCATGGAGCAGTTCGGGCGCGCCCTGGTGGTCGAGCCCTATCTGGGCACGGTGGTGATCGGCGGCGGCTTTTTGAAACATTCCGGCCATGCCCGCGCCGCCGAGCTGATCGGCGGCATCGTCGCCGGCGAGGTGGTCATCGCCTTCGCCTATGCCGAGCCGCAAGGCCGCTACAACTGGGCCGACCTGAAGACCACGGCCAGGAAGGACGGCGCCGGCTATGTGCTGAACGGCCATAAAGCGGTCGTGGTCGGCGCGCCCTGGGCCACCCATCTGATCGTCACCGCCCGCACCGGCGGCGGCCAGCGCGAGGCCAAGGGCGTTTCGGTCTTCCTGGTCGACAAGGCCGCCAAGGGGGTGGTCACCCGCGACTATCCGACCGTCGACGGCCAGCGCGCCTCGGAGGTCTATCTGGAGAATGTCCCGGTTTCGGCCGAGGCGCTGATCGGCGCGGCCGACGTCGGCCTGCCGCTGATCGACAAGGTGATGGACGAGGCCGCCGCGGCGGCCCTGGCCGAATCCATGGGGGTGCTGGCCAGGCTGCACGAGGGCACGCTGGACTACACCAAACAGCGCAAGCAGTTCGGCCAGCCGATCGGCGCCTTCCAGGTGCTGCAGCACCGCATGGTCGACATGTTCATCGCCGTCGAGCAGTCCACCTCGATCACCTATATGGCGACGCTGAAGCTGGACGAGCCCGACGCCGAGCGGGCCAAGGCGGTCTCCGCCGCCAAGGCGCATGTGGGCAAGGCGCTGCGCTTCACCGGCCAGAGCGCCATCCAGCTGCATGGCGGCATGGGGATGACCGACGAGCTGGCCATCGGCCACTATTTCAAGCGCGCGACCATCCTGGAGAGCCTTTTCGGTTCGGTGGACCATCACCTGCGCCGTTATGAGGCGCTATCGTTCGATCGCGCCGCATGAATCTGGATTTCTGCAAGCCATACAATGGCTTGTGCGCATTCCGCGCGAGAACAACCGGTGTTCGCGCGCCGTAGAGTGTTCTCCAATCGTTAATTTCCGGAGCCTTTTCAGCCTCTTGTTCGGCCCAAGGTGCGACAAAATGATCCGAACCAAGATGTTTTTCTTGCATTTTGTCACAAAGCTGTCATAGTCACGGTTGACGCGCTGACGACTTACGAGGGCTGACCTTACGAAGCCGGCGACGCGTCTCTTTCTGGCGACCACGCTGGTCAAGGAGACGCCGCTATGAACCAACTGAGCCTGAACACGGCCATCATGTCCTTCGCCTTCTCGGGCATGCTCGCGCCGCATCCGCGTGGCTACGAAGCCCCGCGCCCGGCGACGCCCGCGCAACCGAAGAAGAAGTAGGCTTTCGGCCAACCAAGAACGACGGCCCCCCGGAGCGATCCGGGGGGCCTTTTCGTTTCGGCTTGTCGAGCCGGCCAGTTTTTGCGCTTGTTCCGCCGCGATTTGAAAGCGGAGCCTGCCCATGACCCTCCTCACCCTGGAAAAGCGCGGCCACGTCGCGATCCTGACTCTGAATCGGCCAGAGAGCCTGAATGCGCTGGGCGCGCCGGGCGACGGCGATGCGGTGGCGGCGACCTGCGAAGAGGTCAACGGCGACCTGGACGTGCGCTGCGTGGTGCTGACGGGCGCCGGCCGGGCCTTTTCCGCCGGCGGCGACGTCAAGGCGATGAAGGCGCGGGAAGGGGCCTTCGCCGGCTCCGGGGTGGCCATCCGCGACGGCTATCGCCGCAACATCCATCGCATCGTCCGCTCGATCTACGGGCTGGAGGTTCCGGCCATCGCGGCGGTGAACGGCGCGGCCATCGGCCTGGGCTGCGACGTCGCCTGCATGACCGACATCCGCATCTGCGCCGACAATGCGCGGTTCGGGGTGACCTTCCTGAAGCTGGGCCTGATCCCCGGCGACGGCGGCGCCTGGCTTCTGCCGCGCACCATCGGCATGAGCCGCGCCGCCGAGATGCTGTTCACCGGCGACGTGATCGACGCCCAGACGGCCGTGGCCTGGGGCCTGGTCAGCCGCGCCGTGCCGGCCGAGACGCTGCTCGATGAGGCGATCGCGCTGGCCAACCGCATCGCCGCCCAGCCGCCGCACGCGCTGCGCCTGGCCAAGTCGCTGCTGCGCCAGGGCCAGTCGGCCTCCTACGACACCATCATGGAGATGTCGGCTGCGGCCCAGGCCATCTCGCACCTGACCGAGGACCATATGGAAGGCGTCGACGCCATCCTCGAAAAGCGCGCCGCGGTGTTCAGGGGCGCGTGATGGGCAGGGAGGCGGAGGTTTCCGCGCGCTTCGCCGGCGGCGAAGATGCCGGGCGGCTGCAATACGAGCCGCCGAAGCTGATCTTCCGCGGCAGCGAGCGCCGGGTGTTCGAGGGTGAGGCGCTGAAGGGCGCCCGCGCTGAAGGCGGCGATCTGGTGCTCGTCGGTGGAGCGCGTTTCCACCTCGGTGAGAAGGCGGCGCAAAGCTGGGCGGCGGCGATCGTCAGCCCCAAGGGCCGGCTCGAAAAACTAGGCGTGAGTCCGCGCCTGCGCATCGCCATGCTCAACCTAGACGATCCGGACTTCGTGGCGGAGCTGAGCGCCGCCAGTGTCCGGCTGACTGAGGCGACTGCCGGGCTGGATCTACTGTTCTACGGCGCCGACAGCGCCACGGAACTGGACGCGATCGGCGATCTTGGCACGCGTCTGGCCGAGCGCGGCGCCCTTTGGGTCATTTCGCTGAAAGGCCGGCTGGCGCGGATCAAGGATGTCGAGGTCATGGCGGCCGGGCGAATCCACGGCCTCGTCGACATCAAGGTCTGCGCCTTCTCCGAAAGCCGCACGGCCTTGAAGCTGGTCCGCCGCCGTTCGCCGGCCGCTTGACCCGAGGTCGCGCTTGCCCCATCGCCTCACGGCCATCTAACTTCTGTTTGAATTCGTATGCGGGAGAGAAAACGGCATGATCGCCATCGTCGCGACCTTGAAGATCCAGGACGGCAAGAATGCGGAGTTCGAAGCCTTCGCCAACGAGCACGCGGCCAATGTGAAAGCCAACGAGCCGGGCAATCTGGCCTATCATTTCGTCAAGAGCCGCAGCGATCCCAACACCTACAAGGTGCTGGAATTCTACAAGGACGAGGCGGCGGTGCAGGCGCACCGGGACGCGGCGCACCAGCGTGAATTCGGCGGCAAGGTCGGCCCGTTGATGGGCGGCCGGCCGGAGATCGAACTGCTCGACGGCATCTGATCGCCGCGAGCTGAGCCGGTCCGTAATTTTTCTGGACTATCCCCGGACCCTGCACCGTCTAGGGTCGCGTCACCTTTTGCCTGGAGCCGCCCATGGCCGCCGACGCCCTCTTTCAGCCCTTCACCTTCAAGGGCCTGAAGCTTCCCAATCGCGTCGTCATGGCGCCGATGACCGCTCGCAGTCGCCGGACGGCGTGGCCACCGAGGACGTCGCCGCCTATTACCGCCGCCGCGCCGAGGGCCAGGTCGGGCTGATCATCTCGGAGGGCACGGGCCCGGCGCGGCCGGCGTCGCTGAACGATCCGCACGTGCCGCGCTTCCATGGCGAGGCGGAGCTGGCCGCCTGGAAGACGGTGATCGACCAGGTCCACGCCGCCGGCGGTCTGATGGCCCCGCAGCTCTGGCACGTCGGCGCGGTGCGCTCGCACCACGAGACCTGGGCGCCGGCCGGCCCCTACGACAGCCCCTCGGGCCTGTCGCGGCCGGACAAGAAGTTCGGCGAGCCGATGAGCGACGCCGATATCGCCGACGCCATCGCCGCCTTCGCCCAGGCCGCCGGCGACGCCAAACGCCTCGGCTTCGACGCCGTCGAGCTGCACGGCGCGCACGGCTATCTGATCGACCAGTTCTTCTGGGCGGGCACCAATGTGCGCGACGACCTGTTCGGCGGTCCGGAACTGCCGCAACGGGCGCGCTTCGCCGCCGAGATCCTGAAGGCCGTGCGCGCGGCCGTCGGGCCTGACTTCCCGGTCATCATCCGCATCTCGCAATGGAAGCAGCAGGACTTCAACGTCAAGCTGGCCAACACGCCCAAGGAGATGGAGGCCTGGCTGCAGCCGCTGGTCGACGCCGGCGCCGACGCCCTGCACTGTTCGCAGCGGCGGTTCTGGGAGCCCGAGTTCGAAGGCTCGGACCTCAACTTCGCCGGCTGGGCCAAGACGCTGACCGGGGCGGTGACCATCACCGTGGGGTCGGTCGGCCTGACCGGCGATTTCATCGCGGCCTATGGCGGCGAGGCGTCGAAGCCGGCCTCGCTGGACGAGCTCTTGCGGCGGCTGGACCGCGGCGACTTCGACCTGGTCGCCGTCGGCCGCGCCCTGCTGCAGGACCCGCAATGGGCGGTGAAGGTGCATGAGGGCCGCACCGAGGACCTGATGGAGTTCGAACGCTCGGCGATGGCGACGCTGAACTAGCCAAGACCCTCCTCCCGCAAGCAAGGGGAGAAGCACCGCGCCTCTCAGGGTCTAGCCAAGTTCTGGCCGTCCCGCCGTTGACAGTCGCAGCTCTGTTGATATCAACCTATCCATCGCCACGCCCCTGAAGGAGCCCCAAAATGCCCGGACGTTTCATGTGGTACGAGCTGATGACCACCGACGCCAAGGCGGCGGGCGCCTTCTATCGGCAGGTCGTCGGCTGGAAGACGCAAGCGATGGGGGACGCCTACACCACCTTCCACGTCGGCGACGCCAACGGCATGGCCGGCATGCTGACCCTTTCGGAAGAGATGCGAGGAGGCGGCGCGCGGCCGGTCTGGATGGGCTATGTCGGCGTCGAGGATGTCGACGACTATGCGCGGCGCCTGACCAAGGCCGGCGGCACGGTGCACCAGCCGCCCGCCGACATTCCCGGCATCGGCCGCTTTGCGCCGGTCGCCGACCCGGGAGGCGCGGCCTTTCTGATCTTCAAGGGTTCCAGCCCCGAGAGTCCGCCCGCAGGCGCGCCGGGAGAGGCGGGCTATGCCGGCTGGCACGAGCTGATGGCCGGCGACAGCGCCAGGGAGTTCGATTTCTATTCCGGCCTGTTCGGCTGGGAGCAGACCGGCGTCTTCAACATGGGCGGCGAGATGGGCGGCTACATCCTGTGGACCGACGGCCGCGGCGCGGATGCCGGCGGCATGATGACCAAGCCGCCCTTCCTGCCCGCTCCCATGTGGAACTACTACTTCCGCGTCGACAGCGTCGATGCGGCCGTCGAGCGGATCAAGGCCGCCGGCGGCGCCGTCACCAACGGCCCCATGGAGGTGCCCAACGGCGAATGGATCGTCCAGGGAACCGATCCGCAAGGGGCGGCCTTCAGCCTGCTCAGCGCCAAGCGCTGAACGCCGGTCGGGGGCGCCGATTATGATTTCACGGCGTGAATGACGAAGCGCGTCTCGGTGAACTGGAGCGGCCGACCCGACTCGATCCGCGCCTGAAGGACCGCCAGCGCGTCCAGGTGCGTCTCCACGCCGAAGTCGTCCACGATCCACGGGATCGCCTTGAGGAAATAGACCAGGGCGCCGACATCCAGGAACGTGACCTGACCTCGCCAGTCTTCCGCCTGGCGCACGTCGAACCCCAAAGCCTGAAGTTGTTGCTTCGCCGCGCCGAGCGTGTTCATCGGCGATTTGGCCTCGACGCCGAAATGCCCAGCGAGGTCGGCGAGATTGTCGCCGCCGACCTGCTGAGTCAGGAACGCGCCGCCCGTTCTCAGGACCCGATCCAGCTCTGTGACCGCAAAGGCGCCATGGCGATTGAGCACGAGATCGAACGCGCCGTCTCGGAATGGCAGCACCGCGCCTGGGTCGGCGTGTAGAACCTCAATTCCGAGTGCTGAGAGGCGCTCGCGAGCCAGTGGGAGATTGGGCGCATAGCCCTCGACCGCCGTTGCGCGCCCGGGAAAGGGCGCCAGGGATGAAAGGACCTCGCCGCCGCCGGTGGCGAGATCCAAGACGTCGCGAGACTGGGCGACAGCCGTCCTGGCCAAGGCGGGATAGTCCCAGTCGGGCTTGGTCTCGACGAGCCGACCCCGCAGGTAGGAAAAGTCCCAGCCTTCGAACGGCGCGGCCGCGTCGCGCCTCCATTGGCGAACCAGCGCATCGGTCGGCATGGGGTCACGCGTTGAAGTTCAGCTTCAGGCCCGGACGGGGCCAGCGGGTCTTGTAGAGTTTGCCGGTCGCCGAGGCGGTGATCCAGGCGTCGCGCATGTCGGCGCCGCCGAAGCAGATGTTGGTGGTGATCAGGTCGGGCACCGCGAAATGCTCGGTCGAGCCGTCGGGATCGAAGGCGGTGATGCCGCCATTGATGATGGTCGCCACACAGACCTTGCCGCCCGCCTCGACCGCCAGGCTGTCCAGCAACTGATAACCCGGGAGATTGCAGACCACCCGGCCGGGCGCGAAGCCCAGTTCGGCGACCTGGCCGGGACCGGTGATGTCGAAGGCCCAGAGCCGGCCGATATTGGTGTCGGCGGCATAGACCACCGTCTCGTCGGGCGAGAGGCCGACGCCGTTGGGCGAGATCAGGTGGTCGCGCACCCGCACGATCTTCGAGCCGTCGGCCTGGGCGTAATAAAGCCCGCCGAACTTGCGGCCCTCCGGCGTCGAGCAACCGTGATCGGTGAACCAGAAGCCGCCCGACTTGTCGAAGACGATGTCGTTGGGCCCGATCAGCCGGCGGCCGTCGCACGCGTCGTACAGGGTGGTGAAGGCGCCGGTGGCGAGGTCGACGCGCTGGATCATGCCGCCCGTGTGGCTGGGCGGCGTCGCGCCGGGGACGTTCATCCCGTTCATCTTCTGGAATTGGAAGGCGCCGCCGTTGTTGCAGATATAGACCGCGCCGTCGGGGCCGATCGCCGCGCCGTTCGGGCCGCCGCCCACCTCCGCAATGACGCTGGTCTTGCCGTCCGGGGCGACCCGGGTCAGCGTCTTGCGTTCGATCTCCACCAGCACCACCGAACCGTCGGCCATGGCGATCGGACCTTCCGGAAACTGAAAGCCTTCGGCGACGAGTTCGAGGTCGAGGTCCATGGACGTTGCTCCCACCAGTTTTTTTCAGGCATTATCTTGCTCAGGCTGCCCGGACATAGCCCTTGAACAAGCTCTACGACCACGATTTTTTTGCCTGGACACAAGATCAGGCCGACGCGCTGAAGCGACGCAGCGCCAATGAACTCGACTGGGAAAATCTACTGGAGGAGATCGAGGATCTGGGACGCAGCGAGCGGCGGGAGCTGCGCAGTCGCTTGATCGTGCTTTTGACCCATATTCTCAAATGGGAGCTTCAGCCGGAAATGCGGTCGCGCAGCTGGATGGCGACCATCCGGATCCAGCAACGCGAGCTGCAGGATCTACTTGGCGAAAGTCCCTCCTTGACGACCGCACTCGATCGGATTTGGACCAAGGCTTACGAAGACGCTCAGGAAGTCGCGGCCATCGAAACGGCTTTGCCCGTTGACGATATCAAGAAAGCGCCAAGGCTGAGCTTCGAGGCCTTGCTCGTCTATCAGGTCGATCCGCCTTCAGGCTGACCGCCGCTCCAGCGTTCGAAAGACGAAAGGGTGTTCGTCCGTGTCGCTCGCCGGATGCGCCTCGCGGCTGATCTCGACCCAGCCGCGCTCGTCGAAGGGCGGGAAGACCACGTCGCCGGGGACCTCGGCCTCGACCTCGGTCAGGTAGATGCGGCCGGCCCTGGGCAGCGCCATCGCGAACAGCGCCGCGCCGCCGATGACGCAGACCTCGCCGACGCCATCCTCCTGCGCCTGTTCGCGGGCGATCTGCAGGGCTTCGGAAAAGTCCTCGCTGCGGACGGCGTTGCGGGGCTCGAACGCGCCGTCGCGGGTGAGCACGATATTGGTGCGGCCCGGCAGCGGCCGGCGCGGCAGGCTGTCCCAGGTCTTGCGGCCCATGATCAGCGGCTTGCCGAGGGTGAGCGCCTTGAAATGAGCCATGTCGCTGGCCAGGCGCCAGGGCAGGGCGCCGTCGCGGCCGATGACGCCGTTCTTCGCGCGCGCGACAGGGCCAAGAGTTAGCTGGACCGACATTCAAACACCTCTACCATGGCCGGACGCACGAAGGGCGGGGGCCATCATGTCAAAAACAGTGCAAGCCATCGTACTGGGCGTCGTCGTCGCCCTTGTCGTCGGTCTCGGCTTCGGGTTCGTCATGGGCCTGGACGGTGAAAACCACACGGGCACGGCGACCATGGGCGGCCTGGGCGCGGGGGTGGTCGCCGCCTATCTCTTCGGCAACCTGGCCGGCAACCGGCGGATCGCCAACGCCAGCAGCGCCGAAAAGACCGCGGCGCTCAGCCGGCAGCCGCCGCCGGGCAAGGCGCTCGTCTTCCTCTACCGCGAGGGGTTCGTGGCCAAGCTGGCCGGCCTGAACATCATGATCGACGGCAAGCCCGTCGCCCAGCTGAAGAGCCCGCGCTTCACCTGCGTCGTCGTCCCGGCCGGATCCCACGCCATATCGGCCAGGTTCGGCGGCCTGGCCGGGGCGCAGAGCCTGATGGGCGAATGTGCGCTGGACGCGCCGGCCGACGGCGCCGCGGCGGTGCGGCTGACCGCTCAGCTGACCATGACCAAGGGCGGCGTCCTGCTCGAGCCGCAGGCGGACGTCGCGGCGGTCAAATTGCGTCTGGCCGGCATGCCGATGACGCCGCCGGACCTGGCCGAGATCTGAGCCCTCAAACCGCGATCGGCGCCTTGATGGGCTTGTGGGCGGCGTAGCCTTCGAGGCTGAAGTCCTCCCAGTCGAAGCCGAACAGGTCGGTCTTGGCCGCCAGCTTCAGGGTCGGGAAGGGCAGCGGATCGCGCGTCAGCTGCAGCCGCGCCTGTTCCACATGGTTCAGATAGAGATGGGCGTCGCCGAAGCTGTGCACGAACTCGCCGGGTTCGAGCCCGACAGCCTTGGCCATCATCAGGGTCAGCAGGGCATAGCTGGCGATGTTGAACGGCACGCCGAGAAACGTATCGGCGGAGCGCTGATAGAGCTGGCAGGACAGCCGCCCCTCGGCGACGAAGAACTGGAACAGGCAGTGGCAGGGCGGCAGCGCCATATCGTCGACATCGGCCGGGTTCCAGGCGGTGACGATGTGGCGGCGGCTGGTGGGGTTTTCGCGGATCGAGGCGATCACGTTGGCGATCTGGTCGATGCTGTGGCCGTCCGGCGCCGCCCAGGAGCGCCATTGCTTGCCGTAGACCGGGCCAAGCTCGCCATCGGCGTCGGCCCATTCGTCCCAGATACTGACGCCGCGTTCCTGCAGCCAGCGCACATTGGTGTCGCCGCGCAGGAACCAGAGCAGTTCGAGCGCGATCGATTTGAAATGCAGCCGCTTGGTGGTGAGCAGCGGAAAGCCCTTGGCGAGGTCGAAGCGGACCTGCCGTCCGAACACACCCAAGGTTCCGGTGCCGGTGCGGTCGTCGCGCCTGACCCCGTTGGCCAGGATGTCGGCCAGCAGGTCGAGGTACTGCCGCTCGGGATGATTGGCGACGGGGATGGACGAGGCGTGAGCGTTCATGGGCGCGGCATTGTGCGGCAGAATCAGCGAGACAGCCAATGAAACACAAGGCCTGTTCCGCAGGGTTCGCCGGTTTGCGGCCCGGACCTAGCCGGCGAAGCCGCCGCCGTCGAGGAAGGCGCGCTCCTCGGCGGTCATGGTGCGTCCGAACACGGCGTTTCGGTGCGGGAAACGGCCAAATCTACGAATGATTTCGCGGTGTTCGACGGCGTATTTGAGATTGCTCAGTTCGCCGGTCTCGGCGTCGTAGGCCTCGAACAGGGCCACCCCCATGTCCTGGTCGGCCAGGTCTTCGGAATGCGTGAACGGCATGTAGGCAAAGCTGCGCAGCTCAGCGGTGGTCGCGCGGTCCTTGCCCGTTTCAATCGCCGCCCGCGCGACGCTCCTGGCCAGCGGGTCGGTGGCGAAGGCATGGGCCGAGCCGCGGTAGAGATTGCGCGGAAACTGGTCGAACAACAGGATCAAGGCCAGCGCCCCGTCCGCGGTCGCCGCCCAGTCGGCGTGTTCGCCGCGCGCGGCGGCGTGGTGCACGGGTTCGAAGCGCAGGCGGATGGCGTCGTCGAAGGCGTCGGACTTGGTCCACCATCTGTCCGGCCCGGCCTTGGTCCAAAATCCGATGACATCGGCGGGGGTTGCGGCCATGGTGGGGCTCCAGGCTGGCTTAGATCAACGTGAACCCCAGTCGGGCGACCCGTTCAAGCCCCGTTCAGCGCGCCGTCGTCACTGTAACCGCATCGAAGCTCGTGCGTTCAAAGCACGGCCCCAGAGGAGCGAAACCCATGAAACGCATTGCAGCCGCGACGCTGGTTTTCTGCTTGATGAGCGGAACCAGCGCGCTCGCCCAGTCCAGCAGCCAGCACCACGACAAGGCCGCCGGCCCGCCGAGGGGTGCCGGTCCGACCCACGGCGGCCCGCCGGCGGGCCCGACAGTGCACGGTCCCGTGGGTCCTGGCGGCAATGCCGGGGCCTTCCACACCCAGGGCGGGCCAGTTGGCGTCGTTCATCCGCAAGCCAACCCGACCTTCCAGACCCAGGGCGGCCCAACCGGCTTCCAGACGCAGGATCGCGGCTTCCGCCGCAACACCGGCCAGGCGGTCGTCGGCCATCCCACCGGGCGGGTCGATCAGCGCTCGTTCAACAGCGGAAGCTTCCGCCCGAACTTCGGCGCGCCGGGCTTCCGTCCCGGCGGTGAGCGGCCGCGTTACAATCCGCAGTACTTCCCGCGCACCTTCAACCTCGGCCAACGCTTTCAATGGCGGGGCGGGGCGTGGCGCGGGCCGCGGGGCTACTATTATCGGCCGTGGTTCTACGGCCAGGTGCTGCCGTTCGGCTGGTTCTCGGCCGACTATTACATCAACGACTACTACGACTATGACCTCCCCGTGCCGCCCTATGGTTATGAGTGGATCCGCAACGGACCGGATGCGCTCCTGGTGGACATCAGCAGCGGCGAGGTCGTCGAGTCGGTGCCCGGCGTCTTCTACTAGCCGGTCTTTCCAGGCACGAAGCGGAGCCCCCGGAGCCAGCCTCCGGGGGTTTCGTCGTCTGGCGCCGGCTTGACGGGGCGTGGAAAAAACGGTCGAAAGCGCCCCTCGCGCGCGGGCCGTTTCGCTCGTGTTCCCATCCCGCCGCTTCGGAGACCTAAAGACCATGCGCGTCTATTACGATCGCGACGCCGATCTCGCCCGCATCCTCGACAAGAAGATCGCCGTCGTCGGCTATGGCAGCCAAGGCCATGCCCATGCGCTGAACTTGCGGGACTCGGGCGTAAAGGCTGTCGCGGTGGCGCTGCGCGCCGGCTCTGAATCGGCCAGGAAGGCCGCCAGCGAAGGCCTGACCGTGATGAGCACGGCCGAGGCCGCCGCCTGGGCCGACATGCTGATGATGCTGGCCCCCGACGAGGTGCAGGGCGAGATCTACCGCACCGACATCGCCCCCAATATCCGCGACGGCGCCGCGCTGTTGTTCGCTCACGGGCTGAACATCCATTTCCGCCTGATCGAGCCCAAGCCCAGCATCGACGTCCTGATGGTCGCGCCCAAGGGACCCGGCCATACCGTGCGCGGCGAATACCTCCGGGGCGGCGGCGTGCCCTGCCTGATCGCGGTCAGCCAGGACGCCACCGGCGGCGCGCTGGATCTCGGCCTGGCCTACGCCTCGGCCATCGGCGGCGGTCGCTCGGGCATCATCGAGACCAATTTCCGCGAGGAATGCGAGACCGACCTGTTCGG
>DASYAQ010000529.1:0-2517 GCA_036501225.1 Caulobacteraceae bacterium
GTCCGCCAGGCGGTCGACGCGGTCAATGGCGAGATGTTCGACGCCCTGTCCGGGTTCGACGCCGAGGACCAGCGGCGCATCGACGACATCCTGATCGCGCTCGATGGGACGCCGAACAAGGGCCGGCTCGGGGCCAACGCCATCCTCGGCGTCTCGCTGGCGGTGGCCAAGGCCGCGGCGATCTCGGCCTCGCTGCCGCTGTACAAATACGTCGGCGGCGTCGGCGCGCGGCTGCTGCCGGTGCCGCAGATGAACATCATCAACGGCGGCGTGCATGCCGACAATCCGATCGACATCCAGGAATTCATGGTGCTGCCGACCGGCGCGCCGACCTTCGCCGAGGCACTGCGCATGGGCGCGGAGATCTTCCACAGCCTGAAATCGGCGCTGCAGGCCGCCGGCCACTCGACCAATGTCGGCGACGAGGGCGGCTTCGCCCCCAACCTGGCCTCGGCCGAGGCGGCGCTCGACTTCATCGTCAAGGCCGGCGAGACGGCGGGCTACAAACCCGGGCGCGACTTCAACCTCGGCCTCGATCCCGCCGCCAGCGAGTTTTTCAAGGCCGGCCGCTACGAGATGACCGGCGAAGGCAAGTCGCTGGATCAGGCGGGCATGGTCGACTACCTGGCCGGACTGGTGGCGAAGTTCCCCATCGTCTCGATCGAGGACGGCATGGCGGAGGACGAATTCGCCGGCTGGAAGCTGATCACCGAGCGGCTGGGCGGCAGGGTGCAGCTGACCGGCGACGACCTCTTCGACACCAATACCGAACGCCTGGCCAAGGGCATCGAGGACGGCCTGGCCAATTCCATCCTGATCAAGGTCAACCAGATCGGCACGCTGTCGGAGACCCTGGACGCCATCGGCATGGCCCATCGCGCCGCCTATACGGCGGTGATGTCGCACCGCTCGGGTGAAACCGAGGACACCACCATTTCCGACCTGGCGGTCGCCACATCGTGCGGCCAGATCAAGACCGGCTCGCTGTCGCGCTCGGACCGGCTGGCCAAGTACAACCAGCTGCTGCGCATAGAAGAAGAACTGGGCGACCAAGCCCTTTATGCCGGCGCCGACGCGCTCAGGCGGCTATAAGAGCGGGATGGGAGATAAAGGCCGATGACCGAACGATTCAAGCCCGAGCACCTGGAGGCGTGGCGCCGCGACGGCGGCGTCTCCATCCACGACTTCTTCACGCCCGAGGAGGTGGCCGCCGTTGTCGCCGACTTCGAGCTCGTCTTCGGCCGCACCGAAGGCGCCGCCGAGGGGGTGAACAAGAAGAAGCAGGGCGAGGTCGGCAAGTTCAACCCGGCCCAGTTCGCCACCCTGGAGACCGGACCGTTCGACTGCTCGACGGCGCTGAACCTGATCGGCGTGCATCCGGCCCTGGTCAGCTTCGCCAAGCAGGCGCTGCGGGCCGATCAGGTGCACCTCTACCAGTGCCAGGCCTGGGCCAAGTTCACCGGCGACGCCGACTATGACCAACCCTTCCACACCGACTTTTCCAACCACACGCTCACCGTGCCTTCGGAAGACGCGCACCTGAACGCCGTCACCATCCTTTGCTATTTCAGCGACGTGACCGACGCCCATGGGGCGATGCATTACGTCGCCCGCACCGACAGCGCCAAGGTGGCCGGCCCGGAAGCCAGCCTGAACAAGGACCCGGAAGCGCAGCAGGCGTTGCAGGAGGCGCTGCGCCCTTATGAGCGGTCCAGCGCCGCCCCGGCCGGCAGCGCCTTTCCCTACAGTATCGACGTCTATCACCGCGGCACCAACATGATCGCGCCGCACGGCCATCGCTATGCGGTCATGGCCTGTTTCAAGGCCGCCTCCAACGACGCCATCGCCTTCCATGCCTGGGCCTTCCACCACACCAAGCCGTGGGCGCGGATCTTCGACAACGCCACGCCCGAACAGCTGGCCTGTTTCGGCGTGCCGCTGCCCGGCCACGCCTTTTGGACCGAACTGACGCTTGAGCGCGCCCAATTGCGCTATCCCGGCTGGGACCTGACGCCCTATCGCGAGGCGCTTGCGCTTGCGGCTTAGGGTCTGAGGCGTGGCCAATCCGGTCCTGGTCGAACTCACCCGCGGCGACTGGCTGGAAAGCCGCCATCGCGGCGCCGTCGCCATCGCCGACGCCTCGGGACGCCTGGTCTGGTCGGCCGGTGAGGTCGAGCGGCCGATCTTCGCCCGCTCGGCGCTGAAGATGCTCCAGGCCCTGCCGCTGGTGGAGACCGGCGCCGCCGAGGCTTTCGCCGTTTCGCCGAAGGATCTGGCCCTGGCCTGCGCCTCGCACGGCGGCGAGCCCTTTCATGTCGAGGCCGTTGCGGCCTGGCTGGACCGCATCGGCTGCGATCAGGGCGACCTGGCCTGCGGCGCCCACGCGCCGGCCAACGAGGCGGCGGCGCGCGCCCTGTTGCTCTCGGGCGCCAGGCCGTCGCGGCTGCACAACAACTGCTCGGGCAAGCACACGGGGTTTCTCACCGTCGCCCGCCATCTCGGCGTCGATACCCACGG